>CAYONH010000012.1:0-21665 GCA_964405275.1 uncultured Candidatus Bathyarchaeia archaeon
GCATGAAGGTCGCCGTGGTGGAGAGCGGCCCCCTCGGAGGGACCTGCCTCAACCGAGGGTGTATCCCATCCAAGAACGTGATCTACCCCGCAGACGTCATCAACATCATCAAGGAGGCCGGCAAGCTCGGAATCAAGGCCAAGATCGAGGAGATAGACTTCGGCCACATCATGGAGAGGAGCAGAAGCTCCATCGGCGAGGACGTGGACCACATGGAGGAGGCTGTCAAACACGTCGATAACCTCACAATGTACAGAGACGTCGGCGAGTTCATCTCCGACTACACAATGAAGGTCGGCGACGAGACCTTCAGCGGCAAGAACGTGTTCATCGTATCCGGCGCGAGGCCCTTCATCCCCCCCATCAAGGGGATCGAGGAGACGGGTTACATCACCAGCCAGACGGTCTGGGACCTCACCGAGAGGCCTGAGAGCCTCGTCATCGTCGGAGGCGGCTTCGTCGCCGTCGAGTTCGCCCACTTCTTCTCAAGCGTCGGTACGGAGGTAACCGTCCTCAGCAGGAGCCCCCGGCTCATCAAGCAGGGGGAGCCCGAGGTCTCGGAGCTACTGGAGAAGACGATGCGGCGCAGCATGAGCGTCTACACCGACGTGGAGGCCATTGAGGCACGCATCGAGGGCGGCAAGAAGGTGGTCAGAGCCCGGAACCGGGGCACGGAGCTCGTCGACGACTTCGAGGCGGAGGAGATAATACTGGCAGCCGGGAGGCGATCCAACGCTGACATGCTGAAGCCGGAGAGGACGGGTGTTGAGCTGGATGGTCGGGGCTACGTCGTGGTTAACGAGTACCTGGAGACCTCCAAGCCCCGGATCTGGGCATTCGGCGACGCCATCGGGAAGCACATGTTCAAGCACGTCGCCAACTACGAGACCGGGATCGCGTGGAACAACTTTATTGGGACGCAGAAGATCGCCGTCGACTACTCGGCTGTGCCCTACGCCGTTTTCAGTAACCCCCAGATCGCCTCCGTGGGGATGACCGAGGAAGAGGCAAGGGAGAAGGGACACGACATCCTCCTGGGCCATTATGATTACAGGAACACGGCCAAGGGGGTGGCGATGGGCGTCGAGGAGGGCTTCGTGAAGGTCATCGTCGAGGACAAGTCGCTCAAGATTCTGGGGGGCCACATCATCGGGCCCTACGCGCCGATAATGATGCAGGAGATAATCAACGCCATGAACACGGAGGACGGCACCGTCTCCTCGATACAACGAGCAATGTACATTCACCCCGCCACCCCGGAGGTCGTCCAGAGGGCCTTCTTCGGCCTCCACAAGCACGAGGAACACCACCACTGACATGCCCCCAACTCATTTTCTGGGACAACCCGCACAGCGGCCCGTTTAAATAGGGTCAACCCTAATTTTTTTAGCATTCAGGGGATTTTTACATGGACGATTCTGAATTAGGTGTAGGGACCCCCGCACCCAGATTCTGCCTGCCAGATCAGGACGAGAACGAGGTCTGCCTAGAAGACTTCTCGGGCAGGTGGGTAATCCTCTACTTCTATCCGAAGGATAACACGAAGGGGTGCACCCTCGAGGCCCTCGACTTCACTATGAACAGGGACGAGCTCGAGAAGAGGGGGGCAACGGTCCTCGGCGTGAGCCCGGACTCCGTTAAGAGCCACAGGGGCTTCTGCGACAAGCACGGGCTCTCCATCACCCTCCTAAGCGACCCCAAGCATGAGGCCCTCAAGAGTTACGGCGTCTGGCAGCTCAAGAAGATGTACGGCAGGGAGTTCCACGGCGTCGTGAGGAGCACGTTCCTCGTCGACCCGGAGGGCAACGTCGCCCATGCCTGGAGGAAAGTCAGGGTCAAGGACCACGTCGAGGCCGTGAAGGCGAAGCTGACGGAGCTGATGTAGGAAGGAAAAAGAGTTGGAAGTACGGGAGGCAATAGAGAAAAGGAGAGCCTACAGGTCACTGGACCCCGCGCCCATATCGGATGAGCTCATCAGGGACCTTGCAGAGAGCGCATCGCTGGCCCCATCCTGCTTCAACAACCAGCCCTGGCGATTCGTCTTCGTCAGGGACCCCGACGTCCTCAAAGAGATGCATGGGGCCCTCTCCAAGAACAACGAGTGGATCACGGATGCCTCCATGATCATAGTGGTCTTCAGCCGGAAGGAGGACGACTGCGTCATACGAGACAGGGAGTACCACCTCTTCGACGTGGGGATGGCCACGGCGTTCATCATCCTGAGGGCTACGGAGCTCGGCCTCGTCGCCCACCCGGTCGCAGGATTCAGCCCCAGGAAGGTCAGGGCAATCTTGGGTATCCCAAAGGAGATGCAGGTCATCACCCTGGTGAACGTGGGGAAGCACGCTGACACGCTACACGACACGCTCACCGAGGAGCAAAAGGCTGTCGAGAAGGAGAGGCCTAAGAGGCTCCCCTTCGAGAAGTTTGCGTACATAGACCGCTACGATGGCTGATACCCCCGTATACACCTCCATCCAGGGACCGCTCTAACCTGATTCAATAAAAATAAAGGGTGAGGGATGACCCTCTACAGTTCTAATCTTTCGTGGTGATCGTGTACCTTGCGCCCAGCGGAGAAAGGGCGTCGTCTACCTTCTGAATTAGTTCGTTGATCTGATCCTGTGTTGGGGGCACAAACCACTCGAAGTAGAAGTCGTGCTCTCCGAGCGCACCGCCGGATTTGCTTATGATGTTGTCGCAGCGTTCAACTGTGATCTCGCCTGCGTGGCTGAAGAAGTCCATCACTGCGTCAGCGTGACCCAGCTGTGGAAGCTCCTGGGCCATGATGGTGTCCATGATGCAGACCTCGGGCGTGTCAATCGCCAGGGCCTCAAGGGCTCTCAGCGATTTCAGCACCGGTGGGCCGTATACCTTGATGTAGCTCTTCATAACATTAAACCTATATTGATTGTTGGAGATCATGGTTATTAAAGATTTTTTCAAAGCTCCTGCATGCATGTTTTTTATAAATATAGTCAAAAAAAACTATTCGTGAACGGAAATGAAGCTGCAGATGATGGAAGAATGACCATCCCTAAAAGCTGCGTGGATAACCAGGGAATAAGCTCAGAGATATAAGTCGATTCAGTCCACATTCCCCCATGAAGAGCGCGTTGGAAAGACCTACGTTCAGCGACGTCCTGAAGGCGAGGAGGGCCATCGCCCCCTACCTGAGCAAGACGCCCCTCCTCCACCATCCCTCACTATCCCGGATGCTGGGCTTCGAGGCCTACGTGAAACACGAGAACGTCCAGCCGACGGGGGTGTTCAAGATCAGGGGCGGCATCAACCTCATCTCGAACCTCAGCCCCGAGGAGAGGGAGAGAGGGGTCATCACCGCCTCGACGGGCAACCACGGCCAGTCCATCGCCTTGGCGTCGAAGATGTTCGGTGTGAAGGCCCAGATCTGCGTCCCTGTGGGATCCAACCCGGACAAGTTGGACGCCATACGGGGCTACGGGGCCGAGATCGTCGAGTGGGGGAGGGAGTTCGACGACGCCCGCCAGAACGCCGAGAGGATAGCAAGAGAGCAGAGGCTCAGGTACATCCACAGCGCCAACGAGCCCCTCCTCATCGCCGGCGTCGGGACGATAGGGCTGGAGATCCTGGAGGATCTCCCCGACGTGGACGTGGTCATCGTCCCCGTCGGAGCCGGCTCGGGGGCATCAGGGATCTCCACCGTCTTCAAGGCCGCAGCCCCCGGCGTGGAGATCATCGCCGTCCAGGCGGAGGCCGCCCCCAGCATCTACCTCAGCTGGAAGAGCGGGAACATCGAGTCGACCGAGTCCGCGCCGACCATGGCCGACGGCCTCGCCACGCGACGGGCGTTCAGGCTGACCCTAGACATCATGCGTGACAACCTCGATGACTTCGTCCTCGTCTCGGAGGAGGAGATGAAGGACGCCATCAGGCTGTACGTCGAGAAGACGCACACCATAGCTGAGGGGGCCGGGGCAGCCTCCCTCGCGGCGGCCATCAAGATGGGGGACAGGCTGAGGGGAAAGAAGGTGGTGATGGTGCTCAGCGGGGGCAACCTCACGGCGGAGATGCTCCGTGAGATTCTCGGGGGGTCAACGCGACGGTAGAGAGGATCGTCGAGAGGGCGGCCGAGGAGCTCAGGCTAAGGGAGAGGGCCACCGACGAGGTGATGTCCAGGGCCAGGAGAGCCAGGATACTGTCGAAGCAGGCGATCCAGCAGGTCCACAGCGGCGCAGTCGAGGAGGCCGAGGAGAAGCTGGCGAACGCTGCCTCATTAATCGGGGAGATAGCCGGGCACCTCATCGACCGCCCAGAGCTGTTGGGCTTCGAGACGGTCACCGCCGCGCATCAGGAGTACGCCGAGGCGATTATTATATTCAGCCTGACTGAGGGCGGCGAGTTCCCTGATCCTGAGGAGGTGGGAGTGCCCATCACGTCTTACATGCTGGGCCTCGCCGACGTCCCGGGGGAGCTGAGGCGCCAGACGCTGGATGCCCTGAGGACGGACGACCTTGAGGCGGCTGAGTCCCTCCTGGGGACCATGGAGCGGATCTACCTGAGCCTGATAGCCATGGAGGAGGCCTCTCTGCTGAAGGGGCTCAGGAGGAAGACCGACATCGCTAGGGGGGTCATCGAGCGGACCAGGAGCGACGTCACGGCTGAGGCGGGGCGCAGGAGGCTGAACGAGTCCGTGAGGCGGCTGACGGAGAAGCTCGATTGAGCCCTAATCCACCATATTTAAATCTGAGTATCCCAGACCTTCTTTTAGCTAGACGGGAAGATTGAGACTATTGTGTACCTCACCCCGGAACTGAGAAAAGTATCCGCTGGTCTAGCTGATTCTAGGGAAACAGGAGGAAAGTCTAGACATGACAAGCGATGAGCCTAAGGGCCTGACGCTCTACGACACCCTCACACGGCGTAAGAAGCCGTTCGTACCTATAGAGGAAGGGAAGGTGAGGCTCTACGTATGTGGCCCCACTGTATACGGCGACCCCCACATAGGCAACTTCCGCACATTCTCGGTAGGGGACTTCCTGCGTCGGTGGCTCGACTACCGGGGCTACGACGTATTCCACACCATGAACATCACGGACATAGAGGACAAGACCATCCGCGACTCGGGGGCGGAGGGGATATCCCTCAAGGAGTTCACTGATCGCTACACGCGCTCCTTCCTGAGGGGCCTCGACGTCCTCAACCTCAGGAGGGCGACAACATACCCGAAGGCCACCGAGTACGTCGCACAGATGATCGAGTTCGTCCAGGGGCTCCTGGACAAGGGAGTCGCATACGTCGCCGACGATGGTGTCTACTTCGACATCGACAAGTTCCCGGATTACGGGAAGCTGAGCCATGTCGACACAGAGAAGGTGGAGAAGACCGAGAGGATGATGCAGGACGAGTACGACAAGGAAGCGGCGAACGACTTCGCGCTCTGGAAGTTCGCCACCCAGGAGGAGGTGGACAGGGGCATCTACTATGAGTCGCCCTGGGGCAGGGGGCGACCAGGCTGGCACATAGAATGCAGCGTCATGAGCCGCTGCCTGATGGGGGACACCATCGACATCCACGCCGGAGGCGAGGACCTGACATTCCCGCACCACGAGAACGAGATCGCCCAGACCGAGAGCCTCACAGGGAAGACATTCGTCAACCACTGGCTCCACGTCAGGTTCCTAACGATAAATGGCACGAAGATGTCCAAGAGCCTAGGGAACTACATATCCTTCGACGACGTCCTAGCCAAGTACAGCGCAGAGGCGTTCAGGTACTTCTACCTCTCCGTCCACTACAGGCGGCCCCTCGACTACACCGATGAGTCGATGAAGATCGCTGAGAACTCCGTGGCGAGGCTAGGGAACACACTGGACCTCATCGAGGGCGCCATGAATCAGCCGGACGTGAATTTGGACTACACGGAGAAGGAGTCGGCGTTCATCGAGTCCGTCAAGGAGCTCACGAGGAAGTTGGAGGCAGCCATGGACGACGACCTCGACACCCATGGAGCCCTAGACGCCCTCCACGCAATGTCGGGAGTTATCAACAGGTATATCGACAGCGGAGCCAACAAGGGCGTCCTCACGATGGCAGCAGCCACCTACCGGAAGCTCCTGAACGCCCTGGGCCTCTTCGAGAAGCGGGCCGGGGGGGCAAGCGGGATCACCGACGAGGTCATCTCTGTACTCGCCGACTTGAGGGAGAGGCTGCGCCTTGAGAAGAACTATGCCCTGTCCGACAAGATAAGGGACGACCTGGGGAAGATCGGGGTTGTCCTCTCGGACACCGCTGAAGGTGCTCGATGGAAGATAGAGGACAGCTAGAGCAGAGAAAAATCTATTTTTTCTATATTTTTTGTTTTCCCGAATAGCATTAAGTCTGTTCAACGCATTTAGTGCTGATGGCCTCACAGATCAACTTCTACGAACACCTTCAAGATGTCCTTGAGCAGATTCCACGGGGAAGATTGTCAACGTACATTAAGATCGCCGAGGCTCTTGGAGATCCTATAGCAGCGAAGGCAGTCAAGGATGCTTTGGAACGTGAGCGTTTCGCAGAGTTTAGGGCCAAGATAGTGGATTCAGCCCCACATGGCTTAGAGGTCTTCAATGACTTCGTCTCTGATAGGCCCCTCGAGCAGCTGGCCCGTTATCAGAGGGAGCAGGCGGAACATATTATTCGCTACGATGACCTTTACAGCTCAGATAGAATTGCAGGTGTCGACGTCTCCTATCAGGGAGATATAGCCACTTCCGCTTGCGTCGTCATGAACAGCGACCTCGAGGTCATCGACTCTGCGTCGACGGTTATCCCCGTATCTTTCCCCTACATCCCCGGGTACCTCATGTTCAGGGAGGCCCCCGCCATAGAGGCCATCGCAGAGCACGTCTCCGGCTTCGATGTGCTCATGGTCAACGGGCATGGCATCGCCCATCCACGGAGCTGCGGCCTGGCTTCATATATCGGTCTGAGGCTGGATCAGCCGACCATTGGTGTCGCTAGAACCCTTCTCGCCGGTGAGAAAGGGGAAATGGGAAATTCTGTTAAATATAAGGGCGCGGTCGTCGCTGCGGAGATATGCAGGTCAGGGCGTCCCCCGTTCTATGTCTCAACGGGGCATCGGATCTCCCTGACTTCGTGTGTTGAGATCGTCGGGAGGGTGGCGGGTTCAGGGCAGCTCCCGGAGCCCCTCAGGCTAGCTCATGTTGAGGCTAAAAGGTTGATGAGAGAGCTCTGAAGGACAATGTTGTTTGAATTAAGAGAATGCCCGATGTTGAGGCCGGAGATGCCAGACCATAAGTTCTAAAGCCTAGTACGATGTCCTATCCCGAGTGATTCCGGATGCGTAAGATGGTTGAAGGCGTCTACCAGATCGAGGTCCCCATGAGGCACAACCCCCTGGGCTACACCTACTCCTACCTCCTACGTGACGCGGCTACGCTGATTGACACGGGGGTCGGGACACGGGACGCCTTCGACAGCCTCGAGGAGCAGGCGAGGTCCGCGGGGATGGAGCTCACGGACATCAAGCGCATAATACCCACTCACCTCCACGGAGACCACATCGGCCTCGTGGACACGGTTCGCAGGCTATCAGGAGCGAAGGTCTACGCTCATCGGACCGCCATCGAGAGGCAGCAGGAATCCAGAGCTAGGGACGTAGACCTGTACACCGAAACCAGGAACGAGACGAAGCTGTTGGGCGGGAGCAAGTACCTCGATTTTCTTAGGAGGTTCGAGAACTCCTTCAGGGGGAGGATGAGATCGCTGGAGATCGATGAGCCCCTCGAGGATGGCCAGATACTGGAGCTCGAGGGGAGCACTCTCAAGGTCTACTGGACCCCCGGCCACGCCAGGGAGCACATCTGCCTCCACGACGAGGAGAAGAGGATCCTCTACGCTGGGGACCATGTCCTCCCCAAGATCACGCCCCACGTGAGCCTCCGCAGCCACCTGGAGGGCGACCCACTGGGAGACTACATCGAGTCTCTGGAGAAGCTTAGAGGACTCGACGTGGAGATGGTGCTGCCGGCTCATCAGTACGTCTTCAGTGATCTGGAAGGGAGGATCTCGGAGATGCATCTCCACCACAGGAGTAGATGCGAGGAGATGAAAAAGGCCATAGGCGACGGCAGAAACACGGTCTTCGAGATCTCAGCGCAGGTGTCATGGGACAGCAGGCCATGGCCGGAGATGGAGTTCTGGACGAAGCGGATGGCCGCCAGGGAGACCCTGGCACACCTCGTCTACCTCAGGAACAGGGGAGAGCTAGACGAAGAGGTCGTAAAAGGGGTCCTCTACTACAACCTGACCTGATCTGGGGTTATCTCCAGACCTTTATGCCCTTGTCGTTGAGGTAGTCCGCGGCCAGCTGGGCGATGTCGGGGGCACTGAAGGGCATCTTGAGCTCCTTCACCTGGATGATTATCTCCCTGTAGGTGACCTCGGAGACGTTCCTCTTGGTGATGTACTCGTCAAGGATCGTCTGGGCAACCTCCTCCGCTATCCTGAACTTGGGGCTCAGCATCTGGTAGTGAAGCCTGAGAGCCCTAGCCACCTCGTCGGTCGATGAACTCTCCAAGGACCAGACCGTTGGTCGAGGCCCTCCCTTGGAGTTCCTCCTCTTAGAGACCTTGACAGCGGGGACAACGATACCTAGAGATCTAAGCCTCTTGAGAGCCCTGTATACGGAGGCCTCGGGGGTGTTCAACTCGTTCTGGAGAACCCAAGCAGTCGCGGCTCCATAGAGACAGAAGTACAGGAAGGCCTCGGCCACAGCGGATGATGAGAATATTTTCTCGCTGAAGGAGAGTAACTCCTGTATGTTCGTCAGCGTAGTGGCGAGGTTGTTCTCCTCATTTAATAATAATAACTTGCGATATAACGCTATATAACTACGGAAGTTGCTCTCATCGCGCGGGGATGACACAGGTCTTTTATCACGGGCGCGCTTATCCTTTATTGAAATCGTGTCCATGACCTAATACCCCATCCCAAAAATAGCCATCTATATGGTGGTCTAACTCCGATGCGATACTCTTATAAGATTACTTGTTAACATGTAAACAAGTAAACATTTTAACAAGTGAGCGTGTAAATATTTTGCCCCGTAAGACCGTCGCCATCAGAGGGCTCGACACAGAGCTCTACCACGAGGTTTTCTCGATGGCCAAGAAGGACGGCAAACGGGTCTCGGAGGTCATGAACCGCGCCCTGGAGGCCTACCTAAACGGGGACTACAAGCCCGAGGCCTCCAGCAAGGGAAGCGAGAAGAACACCGGGTCCTTCACTCTGAAGAACGACGGAGAGATCACTTTGGCCAAGGCGGACATCCTCAGCCTCAAGAAGGAGGTGGGCAAGTTCAGGATCGAGACCTCGGGAAAACTCACCTTCGAGAAGGACTTGGACAGAGCGGCCCTCAACAACATCGAGAAGATCGTTGTCCACGACGGGACGGTCGAGGTCCCCCGGGGGCTGTACCCTCTACTCTTATTGAAGGCCGACATTTTCGGTAAGATAGAGAAGTATTGACCGGCTCAGGGCGGGGGCGGCGCCTCCTCGGCGTCGAGGACGGAAGCTTCGAGGCGTTCTCCGAGATTTCGGGCTCCACGTACCTCTGCGGCGTAGTGATGGATTCAGGCGTCATACGGGACGTCAGGCTTGCCGAGATCTCCGTGGACGGGTTGGATGCGACGGAGAGGCTCCTCGAGATCATGGATGGGCTTGACGTCGACGCCGTTATCCTCGGCGGCATCACCTTCGCAGGCTTCAACATAGTGGATCCCTTCAAGGTCTTCGACGAAACGGACGTACCGATTATC
Organism: uncultured Candidatus Bathyarchaeia archaeon; assembly: GCA_964405275.1. GTDB lineage: Archaea > Thermoproteota > Bathyarchaeia > TCS64 > TCS64 > BS750m-G28. Next base: position 9,804 of record CAYONH010000012.1, read on the forward strand.
GTATACTCAGGGCAAAAACCGGACAACGAGAGCATGTATCAAGCTCTCAAGAAGCATTTTGGGGATTGGGAGGCCAGATGGGACATCGTGGAGCGCCTGGGAGACGTATATGAGACCATTTCTCTCCAGGGAGAGCCCGGGATCTACTTCGAGGTGGTGGGATGCACGCCTTCCTGGGCCGAGGATGTTCTGAAGTCTGCAGCTCTCATCAGCAGGATCCCTGAGCCCGTCAGGGTCGCCGGTATCATAGCGAAGGGCCTCAGCCCAGCTTGTTGAAGTCCAGGGGGATTACGCTGTGAGTGTGGAGGTCCACTATCGGGGCCACCCCGACGGTGGGCGTCAGGTTTACCCTCTTCTGGAAGGGGGTCTGCGCCTGCCAGCCCCCGGAGGCGATCATGGTGGTTCCCTTGTACTTCTTCACCCCGTGGACGTGGATGTGGCCCATCTGGAAGATGTCGGGGGCGCCGCCTATGACGAGTCTGTCCTCCCTCTCGGGGGCGATGGGGGTTGAGGAGCCGTAGGTGGGGGCCACGTGGCGGCATCTGAGGAGGAGCTCCATTCCATTGACGGGGTTCTGGAAGTCCAGCCCCGGCACCTGGGAGAGTATCTCGTCCAATGCCTTCCCGTGGCTTATGTAGGTCTCGACTCCGTGGAGAAGCAGCCGGCTCGGGTTCCCCATCATGTGGACCCTGCCGTCCTCGCATAGGGCTTCAGCGTATTCCTCGGTGATGGGCGGTTGGGGGAGGCTCCTTCGGACGGCGTCGTGGTTTCCGGGTAGGACGATGATCTCCACGTAGTCCGGGACCTCTGAGAGGAGGCTTGCTGCCTCGACGTACTGCTTCCTGATGTCGGTGATGGTGAGTTCGTCCATCTGGTTGGGGTAGACCCCGATGCCGTCCACGAGGTCTCCGGCGATTATGAGGTACTTGACCCGGGAGGCCAACATCCTTGACTGGGGCGGCCCCACATCCATGTTCAGCCACCTGACAAACCTCTCGAAGAGCTCCTTCTCGAAGTGGACGCTCCCCACGTGGACGTCTGCGAGGAACGCGGCGCATAAAGGGACCTCCGATCTCTTCGCTGGCCTGCTGGGGATGTCCGGCCAGATGAACTCGTTGGCGATCAGGAGGTCCTGCTTGTACTTCATGGCGTCGACGCAGATCACCTGGTCCTTGAGGATGCTTAGGCCGCCCCTCACGGTCTCGCTGTCGCTGGCCATGACGGTGACGGAGTCCTCGGTGTCCTCGAGCTCAACGAAGAGGCGGGACCCGGAGGCCCGCTTGTCGGTGACGAGGCCTATGACCTTCGCCTTGGACTTGAGGGGCATCTTCAGGATGCTGCCTATGGACACGGCGTCCCTCATGTCCATGCGGCTGCGGAGGATCTTCTCAAGCTTGTTGAATCGGTTTCGGAAGTAGTCCATGAAGCTGTCCAGGTTCCCGATGGACTCCCCCTCCATCTCGTCCAGCACCTGTATCTCGTCCTCATGCTGGCTGGCGAGGGGCCTGACTATCGCATTGGCGCCGATGAGGACCTCCCTCTTGGGCTGTTCAGGGCTCTCAGATATGCCCTGGAGGAACTTCATATCCAGGATGGTGACGTTCTCCGTCGACGATCCGGCGACTCGGAGGGCATTCTTCACGGTCTCCGCCAGTTCGTCCTGTGCCAGGGAGCCTAGGAACTCGAATCCATCTGCGCTGAGCTGATACCCTGAACTGATGATCTGCGACAGGGCGTCCCTAAGTTCCTCTGACACGACGGCGGGCTCCGAAAGGTCTCAGGACTCTTTTGCGAGGGCCCTGTAGTCTTCCCTGGGCGGGCTCCAGGCCTCGTATATGACGATGTCGGTGTCCCCGCCCGCCACCAGGCTGTGCTCCTCCCCGGGCGGTATTTTCCATGTGACCCCCGGGCGGACGTCTATGGGCACGCCGCCGGAGGTGAGCACGGCCTCGCCCTCCATGCAGGTTCCCACCTGCTCGTTGGGGTGGCTGTGGTTGGGGAAGATGGACCCGGGTTTGATGAACATCTTGATAAGGGTCAGGTTATCGCCGTCACCGATGAGGTACATCTCCACACCTTCGACTGGCTCGAACTTGGGGGCCTTCTCGTTCTTCAGGTATTTCATCTCGATCACTCCGTCTCTCTGCCCGGGGCGTATAAATGCTTACTGGGCTCAGAGGGAGAGCTGGGTGTTCTCCTTCTGCTGCTGGATGAGCTCCTTGATCTCCTTGCGGACGCTGTACCTGTAGGGCATCCCGCTGGTGTTTCTGTCTATGAATCCGCTGTCGTAGAGCTTCTTGAGGAGGCGGGCGGTGTGCTCCCGGGTCTTGTTCACCTTCTCCCTTATCGCGGGGCCGGAGGCCTCCCCCATGTCCTCGATGAGCATGAGGACCCCCAGCTCCGTTGGTGTGAGCTGATCGAGGACCGCGTCCTGCCTCATGGGGATGGCGCCTTCGACGGAGGGTTGGACCGCGACGACGGGCCTCCTCCTTGCGAGGCTCTGCATCTCCTCCCTGAGTGAAGCGATTGTCTTATCTGTTTCATCCATCTTCACCGATAGCTCCGATACCTTCTCAGAGTTATCCTTGACCACTTCGACCGCCTCGGCACTCGTCCTAAGCGCATCTGCCGCGGCGAACTGCGCATCCGCGGCATCCTTTTCAGCAGCCAGAATAGATCCGGCGACCTTCTTAAGCTGCCTCGAGAATTCGGAGGTGATGCTCCTCACGACGTCCTTGGAGTTCTCGTACTCGGCGTGGGCTTGCTGTATGCGTTTGTAGTAGATGAACGATGCGACGATGGTTACTGTGAAGAGGCAGATGGTTGCGAAGAAAAACTCCATTAATCGCACACCTCATTCACTGCGTTGTGATATAGCGTCGACTTGAGGATATCACACGTTTCATGGTTTGACGTCACATGTAAGATGGCTGTGATGAGGTGTGACATCAGATGATGTAACATGATATCACAAGTGTGATGTGACATATCACACATATATGTTTTATCCAAGATTAGAAAGAGGCTTTGAAGGCATCCATGAGTTCGTTGTCAGCATGATTGTTACAGTATAACGGTTACTCAACATATTGAAAAATCATTTTTAATGGACATTTTCACCTTTTTACCCCATTTTAGAGCTTATTATTTATCAAAATAAAAATACAAAAATTTAACTGGAGAATGTTATATCAAACCACCGTTATTGTTTAGTTAGTTGCTTTGAAAAACTTTCAAATCTGTGACGTCACACATGGTCACATACAGGTCTAATTGAATGCATATTAGATTCACTGACTCCCTGAAAATATGAACATTATTAACTCATACGTTCAGGGAATTATAGAACCCCCTTAGTAAAAACGATGAAATAAGCCCTTATACTCAATATATTTTACATATGATGCCAAATATTTCTCCTTTTACCATATAAGGAGTATTTTATACTGTATTAATGTTTTTGAAGATTTTTATTAACCTAATAAGAGAAGATCTTCCCAATAAAGACATACTTATAACTATTGAAAAATTGAAAGATTTAATTTTAGGACATGTGATGTTTTGTGATATCACAGAGGGGCTAAACTCTTCGGTTCCGAGAGTATTTTGATTCCCTCAGCTAATTCCCGTTCAATTCTTCTCAGAAGCTGTGCACTCTGCGGATCCTCTGAGAGATCTATCAACTGATTGTATTCACTCAATTTCTCAGCCAAGTTTTTGTAGTCGTCGAAGGGAACTGTATCAAAAACTCCAATGTATGCTAACAACAGAAGAGTGTAAATCGAGGAGATGATGTTACCCCTGGCTTGTGATAAAGTACGGCTAAAAGAGCCCCTGCTGACCTTTTTATTCCGATATAATGCTTTATTATTAAAAGTAATCTCTATATCGTCATTCATGCTCGTCATATAATCTATAACAAGCGTTTCATACTGTGTATTCGTAATATTACTGTTTTTCAGTAAAATACTTCCTATAGGGTCTTTATATGCTCTATCTATCAATTTTTGAAGCTCATTAGACTTGGTCATAACGTTCCGCAACACACCTTTTTACGTACCAAATCAGGTACTTTGTATACAAATCTGTATACCGACGGAAATAACGGTTTCCATACATAGACAACACACATACCCGACAACCTAAATCATAAAGTCATCAATACTCCATAGACATGACTCTTACAATTTATATAAACGTGCAATGAAGGGAGCCCAAATCGATTTATGTGCCCTCATTTCATAGGTATTTTCATGTTAAACATCGCTTCCCACAGGATAGACACTGAGAAGACGACTAAGAAACTAGTCAAGTTCATACGTGAAGAGGTCGAGAGGCCCGGCCTAAAAGGGGCTGTTGTGTCCGTGAGTGGTGGAGTAGACTCCGCAGTTGCACTGGCGTTGACGGTGAGAGCCCTCGGACCTGAGCGGGTCAGAGCCCTCACCCTCCCCGAGCGTGATATCACACCCGACCGTGATATCGCAGATGTGATGTCCCTTGTGAGGTCCCTCGATGTAACATGTGACACTGTCGAAATCACGCCTGTGATGAGTGTGATGCGGGAGACACTGCCCCTCTACGATCCGGAGGACCTCGTGGCCTTCGGAAACGTGAAGGCCCGGGTGAGGATGATCCTCTCGTACCACTACGCCAACTCCCTCGGCTACATGGTGATGGGAACCTCCAACAGGACCGAGTGGCTGACGGGCTACTTCACCAAGTACGGCGACGGAGGGGTCGACTTGATGCCCCTCGCAGACCTTTACAAGAACCAGATCCGCCAGCTGGCGATATACTTGGGCATCCCTGAGAGCATCTTGGAGAAGGCCCCTTCAGGGGGGCTATGGCAGGGGCAGACCGATGAAGGGGAGCTGGGCATCGACTACGATACGCTGGACCTGATCCTATCCGGGATGGACGAGGAGATGCCAGAGGAGGAGATAGCAGACGCGTTGAACGTGGATCTAAATACGGTTCAGGACGTTTCCAGGCGGGTGAAGGCGAATGAGCATAAAAGACGACTTCCAACAGTCTTAAGACTGAGAACCACCTCTGAATGATACAATTCAGGATAGTGGGTGCTAGGTAATGGGTCGTAGACGAAGAAAAGTTGTCCAAGTCGTCAGGAGGAGGCTGCCAGAGCTCTATCTCTGCCCGAAATGCGGCAAGAACACTGTGAAGGCGACGATTAACAAGAAGAAAGAGCGTGTTGCCGTGATCTGCAGCGACTGCGGCCTCAGTTCCTCCTATTCCCTCGACACCAACATGGCCGAGGTGGATGCCTACTGCCTCTTCGTGGACGCATTCTACAGCGGGGACGCTCCAGAGGAGAAAGTTGTTGAGTAGAAGCGTCGAGGAGCGGATCCATGAGAGGATCCGTGAGAAGGGTGCCATTCACATGACCCTCTTGGACCCCCAGAAGATAGGGGCCAAAAAATGCGCCGAGATCGCGGCCGAAGCCGAGAAGGGGGGGACCTTCGCAATCATGGCGGGTGGGTCCACCCTGGCGTCTAAAAGCGATCTTGACGACGGGGTCAAGGAGATCAAATCCGTCGTGGATATACCAGTCATACTGTTCCCCAACGACGTGGCCGGTGTGAGCAGGTACGCCGACGCCATCTGGTTCATGTCCCTCCTCAACTCCCGGCTCACCTACTACGTCATAGACGCCCAGGCCATATCGGCCCACACTGTCAAGAGCTACGGGCTGGAGGCCCTGCCCCTGGGATACATCATCATCGGACAGGGAGGAACAGTAGGATTCGTGGGCCAGGCGAGGGGGATCCCCTACGACCGCCCGGAGCTAGCGATGGCCTACGCCCTCGCCGCCCAGACCCTCGGGATGCGCTTCGTCTACCTCGAGGCAGGCTCAGGGGCTAAGGCGCCCGTCCCACCTACGATGATCGGGCTCGTGAAGAGCCAGCTATCGGTTCCCCTCATCGTCGGTGGTGGGATACGTGATGGTGCCGTAGCGGAAGCAGCCGTCAAAGCCGGCGCCGACATCATCGTCACGGGGAACATGGTCGAGGAGACGGACCGTGTAAGGGAAAGGATAAACAAGATAGTGACCCATATAGAGTCAGCAAAGGTGAACCCATGACCTCCTTCGAGAGCTTCTTCAACGCACTGAAAAAGGCCCTGATGAAACCCGGGCTCTACGACATCTGGCCCGACTTCGAGCCCGTATACGACGAGAACGAGTACTCCTGGACCACCCTCAGGAGCCTTGACGAGACACTCCTCCTCAACTGCGGAGAGTGCGACGGCCCGTCTGACCTGAGGCACAAGAGATGCGAGGGCTGCGTCGGGAAGCGGAGCAAGATCGCCGCCGACGCGTACTCTGTATCCACCGGTCGGAGCTTGGAGAAGTGGCCCACCATCATGCTTTGCAGGATCCACAGCCCGGAGTAGCGGAGATAAGAGCTTGATAAAGCTCAGCATGTCCAAGGAATACGAGGAGTATTTTAAGAGCCTAGAGGACGGAGTCAACGACCTCTACGAGGTAGCTAGGCAGGCCAGGGAGAAGGGTCTCGACCCCGTCAGGGAGCCCGAGCCCCAGATAACCCAGGACATAGCGGAGCGCATCGAGAAGCTCATCGGCCCCCCGGGCATCACCGAGAGGATGCGGGAGCTGGAAGGCATGCCCCGCAGGGAGATGGCGTTCAAGGTCGCCGAGGACATCGCCCTAGGCCGGTTCGGCCAGCATGACAAGCAGGAGGCCGCCGATCAGGCCATCCGCACGGCGCTGGCCATCATGACGGAGGGAGTAACCGTCGCCCCGATCCAGGGCATCCCCGAGATCAAGATCAAGAGCAACCCCGACCGCAGCCAGTACCTCGCAGTCTACTTCGCCGGACCCATAAGGCCGGCCGGGGGGACAGCCCAGGCCCTCACCTTGGTCGTGGCTGACTTCGTGCGCAGGAGGCTCGGCTTGGCGCGGTTCCAGCCCTCAAGGGAGGCGATAGGGCGCTTCATCGAGGAGGTACGGCTCTACGAGGCCTCCGTGCGCCGCTTCCAGTACCACGTCACAGACGAGGACCTGGAGCTCGCCATTAGGAACCTAACAGTCGAGGCGACGGGGATCAACACCGACCAATACGAGGTCTCCAACTACAGGGACGTCCCCGGCATAGAGACCAACAGTCTCAGGGGAGGCGCCCTCATAGTCGTCGTCGACGGCATCGTCGGCAGGTCCCAGAAGCTCGTAGGCCACTGCCAACGGCTAGGCCTTGATGGCTGGGACTGGCTCTCGAGGCTGGGCCAAAAGTCCTCGGACAACGGGGACGAGAAGCCCACGGCCGGCTTCATGGAGGAGATCATCGTGGGGCGCCCCGTCTTCTCCTTCCCCGGGAGGACCGGAGGATTCAGGCTCAGGTACGGGAGGGCTAGGAACACGGGGCTCGCCGCCGTTGGCATACACCCGGCGACCATGATAGTACTAGGCAGGTTCCTGGCCACGGGGGTCCAGCTGCGGATAGAGCTCCCTGGCAAGTCCGCCGCGATAACCCCCGTCGATAGCATCGAGCCCCCTGTGGTGAGGCTCAAGGACGGCTCCGTGAGGAGGGTCGAGACCGCGGAGGAGGCTGACGAGGTGCTGGATGAGGTCGACATGGTACTAGCCCTCGGGGACGTCCTCATCAATGCCGGGGACTTCATCCAGAACAACAAGGACCTCCTCCCGGCAGGATACGATGAGGAGCAGTGGCGCCACGACCTGAAGGCGGCACTGAAACAGGTGGGCTCCAAAGCAGCCTCCGAGACAGCGTCCATACCCCAGAGTCGGCTCGACGAGCTTCTCCATGATTCAAGGCAGGTCCCCACTCCAGCCGAGGCCCTCGGCATCGCCGGCTTGGAGGTCCCGCTTCATCCCCGGTACAACTACGACTGGTCCTCCGCAGACTCCGCATCAATCATGAGCCTGAGGGAGAAACTTGTCACCGCGTGGCCCGAGTCGAGGCCCTACAGATTCGAGTTAGATGAAGGGGATAAGCTGACCCTGGAGACCCTCCTGGTCCCTCACGAGGTCGAGGACGGCTACGTGATCCTCGAGGAGGCCGCCCCCATACTGGGGAGATGTCTGGCCCTGGATCGGCTCTACGTGGAGTCCGCATCCGACGATCCGCTGGATCTGGTTCGCTCCCTCTCCGGCCTCGAGATGAGGGAGAGGGCCCCCGTCTACGTGGGGGCCCGCATGGGGAGGCCCGAGAAGGCCAAGGAGAGGAAGATGTCCCCCTACGTCCACCTCCTCTTCCCCGTGGGGAACGCCGGGGGGCCCCAGAGGGACCTCCTCAAGATAAAGCGGGGGAGCACCGTGAACGTCATGGTGGCCAACAGGCGCTGCCCCCAGTGCGGCAAGCTCAGCTTCTCAGTGGTCTGCCCGGACTGCGGTGAGTCCACCTCCCTCCAGAACACATGCCCCCGATGCGGGAGGGCGGTGGAGGGGGAGAACTGCCCGGTCTGTAAAATAAAGTCCTCCGGCGGCCACTCCTGTGACCTGGACATACGGGCTCTCTTCGAGGAGGCTTGGAAGAACATAGGCAACGAGCTGGGGGACCAAGGCCTTCCCCCGAGGATAAAATGCGTCAAGGGGCTCATAAACAGGAACAAGGTTCCCGAGCCCATGGAGAAGGGCCTGCTCCGGGCCCGGTACGACCTCTCCGTCTTCAAGGACGGCACGCTGCGGTACGACATCACCGACGTGCCCCTCACCCACTTCACCCCCGGGGAGGTGAAGGTCACAGTGGAGAGGCTCAAGGAGCTGGGGTACACCTCCGACGTTTCCGGCGCGCCCCTGGAGTCCCCCGACCAGATGCTGGAGCTCAAGGTCCAGGACGTCGTCCTCCCGGAGGACTGCGGGAAGTACCTCGTCAAGGCCTCCAAGTTCGTCGACGACCTCCTGGAGCTCTACTACGGCCTCCCCAGGTACTACAACCTTGAGACCCCCGAGGAGGTCGTGGGCCACCTGATCCACGGGCTGGCCCCCCACACTTCTGCCACCATCATAGGCCGGGTGATAGGGTACACCACTGCCCGGGTCTGCTACGCCCACCCCCTCTGGCACGCGGGGAAGAGGCGTAACTGCGACGGCGACGAGGACGCCATCCTGCTGGGCCTCGACCCCTTCCTCAACTTCAGCCGGGAGTTCCTGCCGGAGCAGAGTGGCGGCCTCATGGACGCCCCCCTCTACGTCATCCCCTTCCTCAACCCCAGCGAGGTGGACGGCGAGGCCCACAACGTCGACGTGATGAACGGCTACCCCCCCGAGTTCTACAGGATCAGCCACGAGGGGGCGAGCCCCTCGGAGTACGGGGTCCTGATCGACTCCATAGGGAGGAGGCTCGGCACGGAGGCCCAGTTCCAGGGGTTCAGCTACACCCATGAGACCTCGGACATCAACCATGGCTCCCATCTCGGTGCCTATAAAACGTTGAAGACGATGCTGGACAAGCTGGAGAAGCAGCTGGAGCTCTCGGAGAAGGTGAGGGCGGTGGACGCCGAGGTGGTCGCCCAGAAGGTCCTCACAAGCCACTTCATGAAGGACATCTTCGGGAACCTCAGGGCCTTCACCAGCCAGAAGTTCCGATGCGTCAGCTGCAACCGCAAGTACAGGAGGCCCCCCCTCAAGGGGACCTGCGTCCGCTGCGGCGGGAAGCTCGCCATGACCGTCCACAAGGGGGGCATCGAGAAGTACATCAAGCCCGCCCAGGGCCTCGTGGACAGGTACGACCTGGACTCGTATTACTCGGACCGGCTGGGCCTCGTCAGGAACGAGATCGCCTCCCTCTTCGCCGAGGAGGAGGACGAAGCCGAAGAGGAGGATCACACGCAGATCAGCCTCACGCGGTTCATGAGGGGCTGAGGGGCTCTGCGCTAGTTTTATATCCTTTCTAATGAATATTTCAGCAAACAAAGTGAGTAACTAAATGGCTACGCAAGAAGATGAAATGGTCAAGGTGGGGGATCTCACCCAGTACTCTCGGAGCGTCAACACCGTCGTCAAGGTCATCTCCAAGACTGAGCCCAGGGAGGTCACGTCGAGGGCAGACCAGTCAGCCCACAAGGTCTGCGAGGCCCTCGTCGCCGACGAGACCGGCAGCGTCTACATGACCCTATGGGACGAGAAGATCGACGAGCTAGAGGACGACTCCGTCATCGGGATTACAAACGGATACATCAACCTTTTCAGGGGCTCCATACGCCTCAACCTCGGCCGCTACGGCAGCTACGAGGTTCTGGAGGAAGCCCCCTTCGAGGACGTCAACTTGGACAACAACCTGTCCAGCAAGGTCTTCGAGCAGAGAGACAGATACGGCGGAAGACGCCCAAGACGATACTAGATTCACCCCAATATTTTTCCTTTATTTTATATGCTCAGAAAAGGCAACATTTTTCTCTGTGTCTACGCGTAGATGAGTGGGTGAGCGACGATGAGCAGGAAGAAGAAAAAGGATTCAAGCCCCGGGATGCCGGCCTCAAGCGCGGGCCTGATCAGGTTCTTCCAGGACGAGTCGTACGGGGTTAAGCTCAAGCCGGAGTACGTCGTCATCATGGCAGTCACGCTTATAATCAGCGTGCTAGTGGGCCGCTCCATGTTCTAGAAACCTGGAATAACCCGTTTTCAGCAGCCATACAACCGTAAATAGGGTTCTCATGGCAGTGTCTCTCGTTACAGGTGATAATGAAACGCTAGTTTTAACCGACACTGCGCCTGAAGGATTTTATAAGACCCAACGTAATCACTTTGGATGGAAAGAGATGGGGGCTACGTCTAGGGAGACCGTCATCGTCGGGCTGAAGCCCGTCATGAACTACGTCGTGGCGTGCATGACCCTATTCAACTCAGGGACTGAGCAGGTGAAGGCGCGGGCCCGGGGACGCAACATCTCCAAGGCCGTCGAGGTGGTGGAGATGCTCCGCCGTGTCTTCCTGACGGATCTGGTCATCGCGGACATAAAGATCTTGACGGAGCACCACATCAAACCGGATGGGAAGGAAGCGAGCGTCTCAGTCATAGAGTTATTCCTGAGGAATCCCTAGGAACAACGGATTGTACTTGTGGATTTTTCCGCTCCACAGACCTGTCTCTACTTCTCCTCAACGACTATCCTGGTGAACATCCCGGAGGAGACCTGGATGATGCCCTCGAAGGGGGGACGTACCTGGCAGTTCTCGATCCTCACCAGCGCCCCCATGTTGAGCCCCTCCACCTCCTTCACGAGCTCCCTCCAGACCGATACCCGGGCCTCCCCGGTGGTGTCGTCTATCCTGAAGGAGGCGACTGTCGCGGGTCCCCGGGCGGTCTCCACCTCCCGTACCTGGGGGGCCTCGAGGATCCTTCCCCTGACGTAGACGTTGGTCTGCCCCTCCCTCAGGTCTTGGATGTCCACCATCTTGTCTTCGATGCGGACCTCCCCGACCTCGACGTCCTCGGGGTTGATCTTTATCTGGCTGTTGCCGCCGGCGTTGAGCCCCACCGAGCCGAGGCTCTCCCTGGTGTAGCCGTTCTCCACGGCGAGGAGTGAGCCTGTCTCCAATTCGTTCTTGAGTTCGACGTCGTCGTCCCAGAGGCTGAGGCGGACCGTGCCGGTCTCGTCTTCGAGGAGCACGGATGCGACCCTGCCGGGGGTTCCGTCCTTCCTGTTGAAGCTCCTCTCCTCGCTTATCTGGGCGACCCTGCCTGCGACGTTGACGTTGTACATGCCGTTCCTCAGGTCCCCGATCTTGGTCCACTTGGAGACGGGTACCAGGGGTTCTACGCCGACCTCCAGCACCTCGATGACCGTCCCGTAGCTGGTGTGGACCTCGATGCCTCCGCCGTCCCTCTGCCTGGCTGAGCCCCCGATGAGCCTGAGCTTGGTGCCC
>CAYONH010000013.1:0-16192 GCA_964405275.1 uncultured Candidatus Bathyarchaeia archaeon
CCTCGGTCCCTGTAGGGGCGCTTCACGCTCCTCTTGAACCCTTTGCTGGGTGGATGGAGCCTGAAGAACGGCTTCACTCCCTCAAGCTTGTTGAACTCGACCTCCCCATCCAGTATCGCCTTGGCCAGCGAGTCATATGAGTCGTAACCGAGGTCGCTGAGGGACTCCACCTCGATCGGGTGGTTTCCGATCTTCTTCCCCCTCTTCTTCAGCAGCAGGCTGACGGTCTCCAGTGTGGGCTCCCCCCAGGTTATGTAGTCCTTGGCGTGCTGGAGCATCCCCAGGTACTCGGGTCTGTCATCGAGCAGCGTGGCTGTGTTGTTCCTGTCTACTCTGAGCATCCTCAGGGTATCCTCCTGCCTGTGGGACGCGTTGACGCCTCCCCTGATCCGGATCGCTAGAAAGCACTTCTTCTCCATCTTAGGTCGCCCAGTCCCTCGGGGTCATTATCTTCATCGTGTTCTTCAGGGCCTCGAATGTCGCGAAGGAGAAGGACGTCGCAGTCTTGGTGGCGCCCTTCGACTTCGAGTAGCAATCCTTGACGCCTGCCATGCCGAGGACGACCCTGGCGGTCTCCCCTGCCACGAGTCCCAGGCCTTTAGCTCCCGGGATCAGGGTCACCTCTACGCTTCCGCTCTTCCCGGTGACCTTGAAGGGCAGCGTGTGGGGCTCCCCGCATCCGCACTCCCAGCTTCCGCAGCCCCTCCGGATGGGGTAGACGTTCATCTTGGCGTCGCGGATCCCCTTCTCGATGGCGTTCCGGACCCTGGGAGCCTTTCCTGCGCCGAGGCCGATGAGGCCGTCGCTGTTGCCTACCGCCACGATGGCCCTGAACCGGGACCTCTCGCCTGCGTCTGTCTGCTTCTGGACCAGGTTGATGTCTATGACCTCGTCCCTGAGGTCTGGGATCAGGACGTCGACTATCTCGACCTCCTTGATCCTGTAGCCCTCCTCGAATATCTCGTAGATGGACGAGACCTGTCCCCCGTGGACCATCCTGCCGAGCCTCGTCTTGGGCACCCAGGTGTCCAACGGGTTCTCTCTCTGCCTTCCTCTGTTGCTCATTGAACATTCGCCTCTATCTTAGCCTTGACGCTCCCGAAGTGCTCGGGCATGTCCTGCGGCCTCAAGCCCCGCTTCAGGTAGCCTGAGAACATGTACTTGTACTCCTCGGGGTCCTCGATGCTCGCGGCGTACTCGGCGAGGACCTTCCCCTCTATCTTGCTGACCTCGGGGAGGATGTCCCCGTCGCAGGGCACATACAGACCGGCGTCCTGTGCGCCCTTGACGGCGGCGAAGACCTTCGAGCCCTTGGTCGGCCTCTTGAGGCCTAAGTCAAGGTTTGCCTCCTCGATCCCTTCCTTGCTCGCCTTCTTACCGGCTATGAGACCCAGCAGGTAGGCCGCGGATGTGTTCTTGTTCCCGCCGAGCCAGCCGTAGCCCTCCAGATCCTTGGAGTTCGCCTGGGCAAGGACGTAGTCTCCCTCCACCTTGGAGGTCACGAGCTGTATAATGAGGTTCTTGTTCGAGGGTCGGACGACGAACCTGGGCCTCTCCGAGGTCGCCAGAGTCCGCCTCGCCTGGTAGTCGGTCTTGCCCTCCCGCCTCCTGCGGTAGGCGACCCTGTACCTCGGTCCCTTAGCCAAATGTACGCCTCCTGAGGTTGTTCTCCGAGATGTACCTGTCCAGCTCGGATACGGACCTGAACACGCCTCCCTTGGCCTTACGGTAGAGGTTCCTGTATGTGTTCACAGTGATGATTCGCCTCTCCTTGAGGGATCTTAGCTTCTTCCTCTGGGCCCTTATCCGGCCCATCCAACGGGTCTTCCTCGAGACCACGGAGAATTTGGCTCCCTTCCTCGAGCCGCGACCTCGACGCCTGCCGGCCTTCTTCTTCTCTGCCTGAGCCCTGGCTCGCCCCCTGCTGAGGCCCTTCTCGGGGGCTGCCTTTATCGCGCCGTCATTGATGAGCTTCTTGATCTCCTGGCGGGTGATGGCGGCCTCGACGTTGTCGGCCATCTCGGGGTCGATCCAGACCCTGTTCGCGCCGACGTTGAGGACCGAGGCCGCTAAGCGCCTCTGATTCTTGAGATTCATCCCTCATCCGCCTCCTCTTCAACCTGCTCATCCTCGGAGACCTCTTCTTCCTCAGGCGCCTCTTCCGCCTCGAGGATCTCTTCCTCGGGGAGCTCCTCTTCCTCAGGCTCCGCCTTAAGCTCCTCTGCCCCCCGAGCTCGACCCACGTTGAGGATCCTGATTCCACGCAGCTCGGCCTCCTGTACGATTTTTACCCTCTTCCTGAGGCCCACGGAGCCGCCTATCCTGGCGACCTGGGTCTCGGGGTCTACAATGGATAGGTCGCCCACGTTGTAGACGTGGACCTCCTCCTTCCCGGATGGATGGAAGCCCCTCACAGCCTTGGGGGACCTGTATCCTACGTTAACCGACTTCGGCCAACCCTTGAGGTTCAGCCTCATGTGGTTGTCGACGCCCTTGGGTTGACGCCAGTGATCTTTGAGGCGTACGTGCCTCCAGGACTCCATCTTGACGAACTTGGGCCTCTTCTGTGACATCCTCTTCTTGAGGGCCATCAACCGTTTGCGTTCAGCGGCGTCGCTCATTGTCATCACTCCTTGCTGTAGACGTAGATACCGTCCATGAACTTTCTCAGGTCCTTCTTCCTGATCTTCGTGGCCTGCTGTATGTTGGCGGCTGTCTGGGCCACCTTCTCGATGTCAGCGCCCTCGACTATCACGTCCTCGCCCTCGACGCGCACGTTGACCCCGCTCACGATGTCTGCGTACCTGGGCTGCCTCTCCCCTATGAAGTTCTGGATGACGAACTTCTGCCCCTGGGCTCCGACCGTCATGGGGAAGTGGACGAAGACGATCTTTAACTTGTACGTGTAGCCCTGGGTCACTCCCTTGATCATGTTCCGCACGTGGGACGAGATGGTGTTCACCAGTGATGCCTCCCTCTTCCGGGGGTTCACCGCCCAGATCTTGAGGGCGCCATCCTCGAGGCCCATCTCGAGCAGCGTGTGGCTGAAGTCCCTTACGATCTCACCCTTCTCCCCGGCGACCGTCACCTTCCGCCCTTCGAGGTTAAGTGAGACCCCGTCGGGGACCTCAACAGAGTTCTCAACAATCGTGGCCGCCATCACAATCACCTAGTAGATATATGCCAGGACCCTGCCGCCCATGTTCTGGGACTTGGCGTCCTCATGGGTGACGACGCCGCCTGGCGTCGAGAGGATCATTACGCCCATGTCCCTGCTGGGGAGGAACCTCTTCTCGTACCTCTCGATCCCCCTTACCTTCACTGAGTATCTTGGCCTGACTGCCTTGGCGTCGTTTATCCTGCCGAATAGCTGGACCTTGAACTTGCCCTGCCGGCCGTCGTCTATGAACTCTATCTCGCCTATGTAGCCCTTGGACTGGATGAGACGTAGGACTCGGCCGACCAAGTTCGAGGCGGGGCAGATGATGCACTCCTTCTTGTGCCTCTTCTCGTGGCTTAGGATCGTGTTGAACGCGTTGACTAGTGGATCCATCATACTCACCTGAACTTCTTGAAGCCGAGGCCCTCGGCAACCTCTCTGAAGCACTGCCGGCACAGGTTGAGGCCGTAGCGCCTGATCAACCCGTCGTAGGTACCGCAGCGGGTGCACTTCCGGCTGCCCTTACCGTAGGCCCTCTCCTTCTTCTCACTCAACCGGAAGTCCCACCTCTACACCGAAGCTCTGCTTTATAAACTCGATCGATTCTTCCCTCGTCACCCTGTGGCTGTGCCCCACACGGGTGTTCATCCTTCGCCTGCGGGAGACCCGGTATCCGGGCCTCTCCACGGTGGCCATGACGTCCATGCCTATGATGCCCAGGTTGGGGTCGTACCTCTGGCCAGGGATGTCGATGTGCTCCTTTATCCCGAAGCCGAAGTTGCCCTGCTGGTCGAAGCTCCTCATGTTCAGCCTGTTACGTATACCGGCGAAGGCCTGCTTAAGAAACACCTCGGCCCTCTCGCCCCTCAGGGTCACTATGCAGGCTATGGGCTCGCCCTTCCTGATTCCGAAGGTTCGAATTGTCTGCTTGGCCCGCCTCGTGCTGGGCTGCTGCCCGGTGAGACTCTTGAGTATGGTCATGGCCTTGTCCAGGGGATCGCCAGACTGGCCTGCGGATATGTTGACTACGACCTTTCCAATGTGCAGGCCGCGCATTGATCGGGGGCCTTCTAAGAATCGCTTTCGTCTGACCGGCTCCGGAGGCTCCTCCTCTTCCTCGTCGGCGTCGGTCTGTGGCTCGTCCTCCTCTACATTGGCCTCTACGACTGTATCAGCGACGTCGGCTTGGAGTGTGTCCTCCTCCAACTTGGGTTCGACGGCTTTCTCTACGGCGTCTGCCTGAGGCTCTTCCTCCTCGGCCTTGACCTCAGGGACTTGTTGACTGTCCACCGAGACCTCCTCCTTCTTCTCCTCTTCTTTCTCGGGAGTTGCTTCGTTCTTCTCGGGAGTGGCCTCGCTCATCCTACTCGCCCTCCGGCAGGGAGATTATGGGTGCGTCCGTGCCGACGCCGAAGATGTACTTGGAGAGTGTCCTCACGTCCTCGTTCGCCTCTGTCCTCACCGTAGCCGTCCTCTTGTTCCCAGGCTCGTCGCCCAGTTCGATGAGGATCCCCTTCGTGCCCTGGGATCTGCCTCCCGTTATTATGACCCGGATGCCAGGCTTTTGCTCGATGTGGTCGGTGATCTCCTGCCCGGGAACTTCGAGCCTCACGATGTCGTTGACTGCGTAGCTATCTCCATCCTCGAGGAGGATGTTCCTACCGTCGTGGAGATTGAGCTGGGTTACACCATTGTTGATGGTCGTCTTCCCCGTGACCCGGCAGAGCTTGAAATCTGATTCGGCCTTGCTGATGGGGTGGAGTACAAACCTCCCGCCGTGCCTCGGCAGGACCCTGAAGACCTGCTCCGCCGCTGGAACCTCGATTACATCCATGAGGCCCACCGCGTAGCGGCTATCCCTGCGAACCTTACCATCGACGACCACCTTACCCTCGTTGACAAGTCGTCGGGCCTCCTTCGCCGTCTCGGCGTACCCCAGGAAGTCCCTGACTAGGACTAGGAGGGGTGTCGAGACCTTCGTTCCGTGGGCTCCCGGGTTGGGCCTGACAGCCCACGTGTACTCCTTCCTGTGAATCGGCCAGAAGGTGGGCGACATCGTCCTCTTCATGTGCCGTGTTGGACCTTTCTTTCCCATTTAAGCACTCCTCCCCTTCGCTCCGAAGCCTCGCCTGGCGAGGATCGCCCTCCTCTTGTCGTCGCCCAGCTCCAGGCGTGTGATCATGACGTTCTCGGGCCTGATGGGTATCTGCACCATGGACCCGTCCATCCTGTTGCGTGTGACCCCTTCGATGTAGATCTTGCTCCTCTCCGAGTCCACGCGGATGACCTTCCCCTCTGTGAGCTTCTTGTCTCCCTTGGTGATGGTGACAGTGTCGTCACGCCTCACCGGCATCGACCTTGCTCCGTACTCGATCTTGAGCGAAGGTGAGAGGGGGGCCGACAGGAACTTCCTGCGGACGTGGTTGGGAGCGTTGAAACGTCTCTTGCGGTTCTTTCCGGGCTTCGTGACACCCCTTTTGACCATGCTTAGACCACCATCCTAGCGACGGAGCCGAGCTTTGGCCATCGTTCCACGGCCTCCCTGGCGACGGGCCCCTTGATGTCTGAGCCCCTAATCTCGCCGTCCGGGGTGAGGATGATAGCGGCGTTGTCATCGAACTGGACCCATGTACCGTCCCTTCTGGGGTAGGGCTTTCTCTGCCGTATGATGACGGCGTTGAACAGCTGCCGCCTCATCTCTGGGGAACCCTCCCTGCAGGAGACTATGAGGAGGTCGCCGACGCCCGCGTTGGGCAGCCTGCGGCGCCTTCCCTTGTAGCCTACGACCTGTATGAGCTTGAGCCTGCGCGCGCCCGTGTTGTCTGCGCAGTGGATCATGCTGCCTGTGACGAGGCCCGTGGTTTGTCTGCGCCTCATCCCTATCCTACGCTTCATCCGCTTCGACATGCTACTACTCCTCCTTCTCCACTACCACGAAGTTCTTCGTCTTGCTGAGGGGGCGGCACTCGGCGATTGTTACCTTGTCGCCTGTCTTGGCGTCGATGCACGGTGGGTTGTGGGCGGTGATCCTGCTGTTCATCCGTGCGTATCTCTCGTACTTGGGGAAGTACCTGGTGTACTCTATGCTGACGACAACGGACTTTGTCATCTTGTCGCTCACTATGACGCCGTCCATGGTCTTGCCCCTGATGCTCAGGGTTCCATGGAACGGGCAGTCGATGTCGTCGCACTCCGCCGCTGGTTGTTTAAAGCTCATCAATTCTGCTGCTCACCATCGCCTCTTGACTCTATGTTTTACTCGGTCCTCGGGGCGCCCTACCAGGGCTGCACCCTCGACCTCGACCTTCCCACTGGGGAGGTCTATGTGGAATGTGGCGTCCTTCTTGGCGACCTGCTTCGCCTCCTCTCCCTGCCCGATCGTCAGGGTGTTCCGACTCTCGTCGATTATCGTCCCTGTTATCGATACGTTGCAGGGGTTGCTGTCCTTCACGACCTTGACGCCTAGGCCTATCAGCTCGTGCCTCTGGACGTTCTCTGGGCTGACAGGATTCAAGACTCTAGCCTCTCCTCCCGCATCACGGTGAGTATCCGTGCGATCGTCTTCCTGATGACCTTGATCTGCGCAGGGTTCTCGATGGAGCCCCCGGCGTTTATCATGGTCTTCTGCTTGGAGAGGTCCGTCCTCAGCTCGCTGAGACGCCTCTCCCGCTGTTCGACGCTCATGTCGCGTATCTCTTGAACTTTACGATTGGGCAAAGGCTACTCCTCCTCGTCCAATGGGGAGTCCTCGGTCTCCGCTTTACCTTCCGTTTCCAGGTCGTCGGCTTTCGGGGCCTCACCTGTCTTCTCTGGTTCAGTGGCTTGAGGCTTCTCTTCCTCAGGCTTTATCTCAGCCTTGACCGATTCTGGCTTATCCTCAACAGGCTGGGGTTCATCAGCTACGGGCTCTGGTGTATCTGGAATGATGGTTTCAACGACATCCTCTTCGACCGCGGTCTCTACAACATCGGTATCCTCAGGAAGCTTCTCTACTGGAGCTAACTCTGCTGCCTCGGGCTCAACCGGCTCCACCTCATCCGCAACAGGTTGCGGCACATCTGTGATGGTGGCGTCAACGGCGTCGGTGACTTCTGCAGGCTTCTCCTCTGGAACTGCCTCTGCAGCCTCGGGCTCGGCCGGGGTCTCCGGGAGATCCGGCTCTACCCCTGCTGGGAGCTCGTACTCATCCTCGGGGTACTCTATAACGGGAAGGCCGTCCAAGTTCACCTTGTCGGGGAACTTTGCATCCGGGGGGACTATGGAGACGTTGACCCCGAAGGCCCCCTTCTTCATCTTGACGTGCATGGTCGCCTTCTTCACCCACGTCAGGGCCGGGTCCCCGGACTTGGGAACGTATCCCTCGACAACCTTCTCGTATCGCCCCCTGTTGCTCCTTAGGGGGCCCTTGATCAGTATCTCGCATCCGATGGCGCCGGCCTCCATGGTCCGGTTGAGGGACCAGAATAGGGCCCGGCGATAGTGGATGCCGCGCTCCAGGGCGTTGGCTATCCTCGCCGCTTGGATCTGTGGATTCAGCTCGGGGAACTCCACCTCGACGACGGTGATCTGGGGGTTGGTCAGCCCAAGCTCCCTCTCAAGGCGTTCCGATGCTTCCTTGATCGCCCTCCCCCGCTTGCCAATGACCCTTCCGGGTCTCATGGCGAAGAGGTTTATCTGGGCTCCGAGGGGCGTCTTCGTGAGTGTGATTCCCCCGTAGCCGGCTTGCACGTACTCGTCGGCTAGAAGCTCGTCTACCTTAACCCTCTCGATGGCATCCCTGATAATTCGTTTAACTACGCTCATTGAATCTCCTCGACTGCGACCTCAACATGGGTCAGATAGTTGAAGTACGGCGAGGATCTTCCGAAAGCCCTCGGGATGTAATTCCTTATGACCCTACCTTTGTGGGACGCGATGTGAATGATCTTAAGGCGGTCGGAGTAGAGGCCCTTGAACTCCGCGTTGGCCCCGACCTGGTCTAGGATCTTCAGGATGGCCTCCGCCGCCTTTTTCGGATATCGACCTGCGTCAAACCCCTCGACGCCCTTCCTGTGGGCGACCTTCTTCTTGTGTCGACGGTATGGGACAGGTCTTTTAAGCTCGGCAACTTCCTGGAGCACATCTTTGGCCTTCTCCAGCCTCATGCCTCTAACGTAGTGGCAGATCTCGCGAGCGGCCTTGTGGGAGACCCTTAGATCCCTTCCACTGGCTATCGCGGTCCGATCTGGGTCAAGCCCTTGAATCGAGTACTTCCAGGACGGCATATGAGCACCGTACGCCAGATAAAACATCAATCCTTATAAAAACCTTTTTGATTTGGAAAAAAGGGTGAAATAAAGGTATTTTTCGATAAACGTATTAAATTGAAGTCCGATTTATGACCATTTTCCGGCTCAATCACAGTTGAGTGATAATAAAACATACGTAGGATAGGGCTAGATTTGGCTCTAGGCTTAGGAATATTTTGACTGAGACAGTAGAATATTGTGTTGGGAAAGGGTTTCTACTTGAGGGGGATGTACATCGAGCTCCTTGAAGCGCCTATGCCCGGCCGTCCGTGACGCACGGGGGTGTTGGTTATCGAGTACTCTCCCAGGTAGTGGCCGACCTTCTTCAGATCTATCAGGACCTCAATGAAGTCCCTGCCCGAGAAGACATGCACTGTCTTCCCGATCATCTCGGGGAGGATTATCATGTTCCTCGCGTGGGTCTTCAAAGGCTTGTCGCCTGGCTGCCAGGACCTTATCTTCTCTATGAGTTTGCGGTGCTCCTCGGGGAGGCCCCTCATGAGGCTCCTCCGCATCCTGGAAGGTAGCATCCTGATGAACTCGTCCATGGAGACAGCCTTTAGCTGCTCCTCATCCAGACCACGGAAAACGAAATCTTTTGGCATGCGATCAACTCCATCATTCTAAACCCGATATATAAGGGGTGCGGGCTAGTTCCTCCTCTGCCTCTTCCTCTTCCCAGAGTTTCGGGCCGCGATGAGGCCGACCTTGGCCCCCGGGGGGGCGTGCCTTGAGACTGTCGTGGAGCTCCCTGGCCTCCTGTGGCGTCCACCCCCGTGGGGGTGGGATGCCGCAGTCATCTTGACCCCCTTCACTTCGGGGTAGACCTGGCCCTTAGCCCTCTTGATGTAGAACCTTTCCCCTGCCTTCATGAAGGGCTTCTCCCTCCTGCCGCCGGCGGAGACGATACCGATGGTGGCCCGACAGGCGTCCTTGACTACGATGCTTCTCTTTGAGGGGAGTTTCAACGTGGTCTTGCCGTCGTTGTGGGAGACCACCGTGGCGAAGCTGCCACCGCTCCTGGCGAGCCTTCCGCCGTCTCCGGGCCTCAACTCGACGTTGCAGATCATGGTGCTCTCGGGGATTGAACCAACCGAGAGGACGTTGCCTACCTTGGCCGGGGCGTCCTCTCCTATGCTAACCTTCTGATCTATGTGTACGCCTTCGGGGGCTGCGATGTAGAAGCCGCCGCCGTCCTCAAGCTCGACGTAGACCAGTGGGGCTCCACGGCCGGGCTCATGGTGTAGGTCCTTGACGACCCCGTTCAGACTCACGCCTAGCGCGGGGTACTTTATCGGCGCGACCTTGTCGGTCTTCTTCGCCCTGAAGGTTGGGGTCCCTCTGCCCCGCCTCTGGACCTTAAGTTTCTTACCCATATTTCATCCCTACAGTAATCCCAGCCTTATGGCCAGGTCGGAGGCGTTGTATGCCTCTTTGAGCTTGACGAAGGCCTTCTTCTGGGTCTTGCGCGTGATGAGTGTGTTTATGCTCTCCACCTCGACCCCGTAGAGCGTCTCGATGGCCTTTGAGATGTCGTGCTTGTTGGCCTTCTGGTTGACGATGAACACGAGTTTGTTCTCGTTCTCTATCATGTAGATCGACCGCTCAGTCATCATGGGGTAGAGGACGACGTCGTGGGGGTTCATATCCGGTTACCTCCCCAGACCTCGTCGACTGACGTGAACGCGGACTTTGACCATACGACGAGCCTACCAGGATGCGCCCCTGGCGCCAGAAGCTCTGCGTTCAGGTCCTCAACCTTGACGATGTCGACCCCGGGCAGGTTGCCTGCGGCCTTGACTATGCCCAGGTCCTCGGAGATGACCAGCATGGGCCCCTTGCCCACCTTCCTCTTCCGCCCCCGGGTCTTGCCCCTACCGGCCCTGATCTTCTTCCTGTCGGCGCGCATGACGTCGGACCATATCCCGAGCTTGACGAAGAGCTCCTTGACCTCCCTCGTCTTAGTGAGGCCCTGGACCTCGTCCTCCACTATCAGCGGTAGTGTGCCCACGGACTCGATCATGTGGCCTCGTCCTGCCACCACGTCCCTGTCAGCCGTGACGGCTATGCCCGACCTGATGGCTAGGCGTCTCTCCTTCTTGTTGATCCTCTTCTTGATTACCTTCTCCGAGCGCGGCGGGAAGGCCTGGTGGCCGCCGACGATGGAGACTCCGAAGGCCGCCCTGTTGCTCCCCTTGAGCCTTGGGACCCTCGCAATCCCCAAGCCGGTGCCCTTCGACTCCGCTGAGGTCCTCTTCCCGGCCATGGGGTCCCTGCCCTGGGGCTGAAAGCTGTTGGACTGCTGGAATATGACGGCTTTCTTGATGACGTCGGGCCTGTAAGGGGTGCTGAATATTCCCGGGAGCTCCACCTCGCCGGACTGCTCGCTCTCTAGGTTATAGACGGGGACGCTCATCTCAGTCGGCCTCCATCTTGTTCAGGAACTCCGTGTTGATGTACGTCACCCGGGGCGGCTCAGAGGGGTACCTGGACTTCCTCACCGCCTTCCTGAGCTTGATGAGCCTCTTCTGGGGACCCATAACGCTTCCCTTAAGCATGATGTAGTCGCCTCTCACGAGGCCGTACTTGTTGATGCCTCCCTTGGGATTCACCTTTTCGCTGTCGGAGTCCATGATGACTATGCGCTTGTTGAACTCGGTCCTGTTGTGGAATCCCATCTGGCCGGCTCTGGGTACACCGGGCATGACCCTTCTCGGCTTCCATGGGCCGATGGAGCCGACGCCCCTCACGGACTTCCGGGACTTCCTCTGGAGTATCCTGATGCCCCAACGCTTCACGGGGCCCTGGAAGCCCTTCCCCTTAGTGACCCCGATGACGTCGATGGACTCACCGGGTGCGAACACGTCTGAGACGCTCAGGGTTTCCCCGATGAGCCCTCTGGCGTACTCTATCTGATCGTCGACCGAGCCGCCGCCAATTACTATCTCCATCAGCTCGGGCTTCTTCTTCTCAACGGACGCCAGCCTGGGCTGGGTCGCGACGATTACCCGCAGCTCGGCGACGTAGTCCTTAACCTTCTCTATCCTCTTCAGGCCACTCGCAAGGCTTGCTCCGCCGTGGGTCTTGATCCTCCTGTAGAGGTCCACGGGGATGATGTCCATCCATGCCTCGGTCAGAGCCATTAAGCCGTCGTAGGTCTTCTCGTAGGCCCTCAACCCGATGACCAGCATAGGAGGGGTGTCGATAATCGTGACCGCGTTCTTCATCTCCTTCCCGAAGTCGGGGGCCCTGTCCCGGTCCTCGATGAGGAAGACATGTGTCATGCCGGCTTTGTAGCCTGCGAAGCCCAGGAGCGTTGGGTCGCCTTCATGCTCAGGCCAGTATTTGATCCTGCCGATTATGCTTTTGGCTCTCTTACGGGGTGAGAAAGCGCGTGAGCCTCGCTTAGGCGACCTTACTCTGGGCATTAAATATCACCTTTTTTGGATTAGCTGTTAAGATTCAACGTGGCCAACATTTAAATGATTCGTAAGGATGCAAATCGGGAACGGATGAGGGAAAACCCCTTTTTCCCGAAAATATTGCCCAAAAAAGCGTAATTGTGAGGGGTGTGAAACGCCGTTGTGCATGTTTACATCCTTCCTTCGATGTCCTCAACGTCTCCCTCCGCCTGAGGGAAGGGGCACAGGTCACTCAGGAAGCACTCTTGGCATCTAGGCCTCTGGGCCTTGCAGACCTCCCTCCCGAACCTGATGAGGAACACGTGGACATCCTCATGTCTGCCAGGCGGGGCAGCAGCCTCCAGGGCCATGCGGACCTGGTCATAGGGAGCCTTCTCTGGAACCAGCCCCAATCTCTTAGTGATGCGGAAAATGTGCCTGTCCACGGGGATTATCGCCTTACCTGCATCGAACATCAGCAGGACGTCTGCCGTCTTTGGTCCGACGCCGGGGAGGGTCATCAGCTCCTCCCTTGCCTCCCCGTGGGGCTTCTGGAGGACCGGACCCAGGTCACCTCCGTATCGGTCCAGGACGACCTCGGCGACGCCCTTGATGACCCTGCTCCTCTGATTGTACATGCCCGCCGGTCGTATGGCCTCAGCGATGTCCTCCGTCGGGGATGACGCAAGCTTGAGGGGCTCCACCCCCACCATCTCCTCAAGGCGTCGATAGGCGGTGGCCTCGTTCTTGTAGTTGGTGTTCTGACTGAGTATGATCCTGATGAGGCTCCTGAAGGGGTCACCCGAGCCGGGCCTCCATGTCCTCTCGTAGTGAGTGAGGAGGCGTCTCAGGATCTCCTCAGCCTTCTCCAACCGCCTCGACCTTCTGATCCGGTTCCTGCTGCGGGGGCGTCTCCTCGAGCTCTTTCAACCTATCGGTGATGAGGGACAGGAACTCATCTAGCTTGGTCCTCTCCTTGGCTGAGACCGTCATCCAAGGGAGGTCGAGGCGTTCGAGGCTCAAATCCTCGGCGATGGTCTGGGCGGCCTCTGGGGCCGCGTCTATCTTGTTGAAGATCACGATGATTCTCTCCCTGGGGACCTCCATCTGCCTCAGGAGCCTGACGCCCTCCGCCAGCTTGATCCTGAGGTTCAGGATAGGGTCCGTTACGTCGAGGAGGAGGATGACGAGGTCGGCGCTCCTCATGTCCTCGAGGTTGATCTCGAACCGCTTGATGAGGTTGGGATCGAGGTCGATGACGAACCCGATGGTGTCTATGAACAGGAGGGTGGTCTCATGGTCGATGTACCGGCGCTGATACTTGCTGCTCAGGGTCGTGAAGGGCCGGTCGCTCACCAGCTTGTCGTCCCCCGTGAGGGCGTTGAAGAGGCTCGTCTTGCCTGCGTTGTAGTACCCGGCGATGCAGACCGCGGGGAAGCCCAGACTCCTCCTCTTCCCGATCCTCTGGCGGTTCTCCTTCACGATGGCGTCTATCTGCTTCTTGATGCGCGCCTGGCGGCGGGTGATCTCACGGAGCTGCCCCCGGAAGCCGTACTCGCCCATGCTGCGGAAGAAGGGGCGGTCGTTGTGGTAGCGCATACTCGCCTCCAGCTTGAAGTACGGAGCGAGCTTAGCCAGCCTCGCAGACTCTATCTGGAGCTTGCTCAGGTTGTCCGAGGACATCTGGTCGAAGATCTCCAGGGTGACTTCGTAGCGGTCCACGACGTCGACGCCCAGGGCCTGTATCAGGTTGAGCTTCTGGCTGCTACGGAGGTTGTTGTAGAAGACCACGAGGTTGATGTTGTGTCTGCGGATGAAGCGTCCAATCTCCTTGACCTTGCCCGAGCCGACGTGGAAACGGGCAAAGGGGCGGTTACGGGTCTGGACTACGTCCCCGATGACCTCTATCCCCAGGGTCTCCACGAGGCGCCTCAGCTCTATAAGCTTGACATGGTAGACCACGTGGTCGTGGACGTTAGTCTTGAGCATACAGAGGACTGCTCTTCCCTGGACGTTGGCCTGCACACCATCTTTGCGGAGTTTGAGGGTTAATAATCTATCCAAATGGGGAAGATTACACACATTCACAGGTCCAGGAGCAGGGCCTCGTAGCAGGAGAGATGATACCATTTCACCCTGCTGCCCCTCCGGGAGGGCTTGGACATGACGACATCGTAGAGCTGGAACTTCCGGTCGCACTGGGAGCACCTGAACTCGTCCCCGAACCTCGCCTTCATTGACTGGTAGACACCCTCTTTGAGAACGTAGATCCTGTATCGCGGCAAGGTATGAACCCGGGTCCTCTGGTTTTTGGAGTCCCGACGATAAGTAGTTTATGGTAAGGCCTATTCGAGGTCTCCAGTCTCCTCGTTGTCCACGTACTTCCGTATGACCTTGAGGGCCTGCAGGAACTCGCCTCCCCGGGCCGTGATCCGGTAGCCGCGGGTGCTGCCGTACTCCTCCTCCTTCACGAGGCCCCGCTCCAGGAGGAAGGCCATCACCTCCTTCGCCCTGTCGACGGGGAGGTTAGCGCCGTAGGAGATCCGGGTTATCGCGCTGACACCCTTCCGCCTTATCGTGTCTAGGGTGTCCATGTAGATGTCGTAGCGCGTGCGCCTCTGCAATGCGAGAACCCTGTCATATGGGTGGCGGGGGTAGCTTTTCAGTCTTTTCGGGGGGCCTACCGAAGTCTACATCCTTGTCGGCGTTCAGGGATTCGGTGTACTTGACCTCACCCCTGACCCTGCAGCCCCGTTCGACGTCTATCCTAGCGGCATAGACGTTGTTGGCCCTGCACCCGCGCCTGAGCTCCACGACCTCGGCGTAGATGTCCTCGACCCTCGCCCTGTTCTTCACGGTCACCCTCTTCGCTATGAGGGGGCCCTCGACCTCTCCCCGCCTGCCTATCTCTATGTAGTCGGCGGTCGCGCCCTTCTGTGTCAGCAGGGTGTTGGTCCTTATCTCGTCTGAGGCTTCCACCTTGTACGCCTCGACCTTCCCTCCGACGTTCACCCTCCTTGATTTGAGCGTCCCATCGATGGATGCCTTCCCGCCGACGTCCAGCTCATCTGAGAGCTCCAGGTCGCCTTCGACCCTCAGCGTCCCTCCGACGTCGATGAGCCGCCCTGAGGCGTTCCCGTAGATCTTCACGGTGCCGCCTACATCTATCTTCTCGAATGTGAGGTCTCCGTCGCTGCTGAATGAGCCGCCCGCGTCGACGTCTCCGCCTTTCCCACCAGAGATCTTGGCGCTCCCGCCTGCGTTTATGTTTCTGAAGACGAGGTGCCTCGAAGCCTTGAAGGAGCCGCCGACGTCGATCTTGCCTGTTGACTCTCCTCCCTCAAGCTTCACAGACCCGCCTACGTCGATGTCTCCGACCAAGACCTCGGATTTGATCTTCACGGTGCCTCCTACCTCGATGCTGTCGACCTCGACGGGGCCGTCTCCTGTGTATGAGCCGCCGACGTCGATGACCTTGCTCTTGGTCCTCCCTCGGATGTGAGTGGAGCCACCGACGTCTATGATGCCTATCTCCGCGTCTTTGTCGACCACAAGGGAACCGCCGACGCCGATCCTTTCCGCCTTGGAGTTGCCCCGGACCCTCATGGAGCCTCCTACGCTTGCCTCTGTAACGTCCAGGTCCCCGTCGACTTCGACCTGCTTGTCCACCTCCACCCGCTTCGCCGTCAGGCTGCCCTCCACGAAGAGCCTGCCGCTCCGGATCTTGATGGAGTTCTCGACGTTTAAGTCGCCTTTCACGACGATGTCGCCGTTGCGCCCGGTGAGTTCGGATGTTGTGAGGCTGGACTCGAAGATGCAGTCATCCTTGCACTCGGTGGCTCCTGAGACGCGGATGATCCCCCCCGGCTGCGTTGTGCTTACGGCTCCCTTGTCCATGACGAGGTTGCCCTCGATTTTCTCGATCTCCATCCTGCCTCTGCGGGGTATCACAACATCTTCGGTCAATTACTTCACTGAGTTCATCGTAGTCTCTCGGCTTTTAAAGGTAAGACACGTGGGATACTCACAACATGTGACTACTGAAGAAGGGCTCAGATCGACTGCACGGAGGACGCCTTGAACGTGAGGTATATCTCCTGCCCGACGTTGAGGCCCATCTCGACCATTGACTTCCTCGTTATCTGGACGGTCACGACGCGCCCCACGTCCACCTTCAGCTTGACTATGGAGTTCTGCTCAGTGATGCCGGAGATGCGCCCCAGGAGGTTGTTCCGGGCACTGGACTCCATCTTACCCCTGGAGATGATGATGTCCTTGGGACTCACATGAATGATCACCTGCCCCTCATTGCTGAAGGCGGCCATGATCTCGACGCCCTCCCC
>CAYONH010000013.1:16292-21491 GCA_964405275.1 uncultured Candidatus Bathyarchaeia archaeon
ATGACGTCCTTGACGATGATGAGACTGTCCGGGTCCAAGTTCGCCGTCGGCTCATCAAGGAGCAGGAGCTCACATCCGAGCACGAGGGCCCTGGCGAGGGAGAGACGCTGCTGCTCACCGCCGGAGAGGGTGCCCGCCCGCCTCTCCCTGAGGTGACCGAGGCGGACGAGGTCCAGGGCCTCCGACACCCTCCTCTCCACCTCATCCGCGCTGACGTCCCTGAGCCTCAGCCCGTACGCGACGTTGTCGAAGACAGAGCCTCGGAATGTCACCGTCTTCTGGAAGACAAGCGTCGCCCTCCTCCTGACGGATGCGGCGTTTGATGGCTCCACCTTCACGCCGTCGAATAAGACCTCCCCCTCTGAGGGGAGCTCAAGCCCCGCAGCCAGCTTAAGGAGAGTCGTCTTCCCGGAGCCGTTGGGCCCGAGGATGGTGAGCACCTCCCCCTTGTTAACGTCGAGGGTCACGTCCTCCAACGCCTGGACGGAGTCGTATTTCTTTGAAACCCCGTGGAACTCGATCATCTCCGCAGCCTCCTCTGGAGGAAGTTCACTGAGAGATTGACTGCGGCCACAATCGAAAGGAGGACCACCGCGAAGGCGATCCCCATGGCCACCTCCCCCCTGTTGGTCTCCAGGGCTATGTAGGTGGTCAGCATCCTCGTGACGCCCCTGATGTTGCCTCCGACCATGAGCGCAATCCCCAGCTCCGCAATGGCCCTGTTGAACCCGGCCGTGACGGAGAGGAGGACGCCCTCCATGGACTCGTTTAATACGGCGAGTACCGCCTCAATCTCGGAGGACCCTAGAGTTAGGGCTAGGTTCCTGACGTCGGGGTCGACGGCCTCCAGGGAGTTGGCGACGAAGCTCACTATGATGGGGGTGATGAGGACCGCCTGGCCCAGGATGATTGCGGTCGGCGTGTAGAGGAGGCGGAGGAACCCGAGTGGCCCCGACTTCGAGATCAGCAGATAGAGGACGAGCCCCAGGGTCACCGTGGGGACCCCCAGCAGGACGTTGAACACACCCCGCAGCAGCACCCTCCCCCTGAACCTGCCAAGCCCGATCAGGGCCCCCAGGGGGATCGACCAGAGGGACGCCGCTATGGTGGCCAGCCCCGAGATGGCGAGGGAGCGGAGGGTTATCTCAACGAGCACGGGGTCACCTGAGAGGATGAGGGCTATCGCCCTCACGAGTCCATCCATTATCACCGAGACCATCTTCTAACACCGAATATGTCCGATCTAAAAAAGGGTGATATGAAATTTAGTTGTATAGATCCGTGTCGCCCACCCGATATTCCTCTGGGCACTCAGAGCCGTAGAAGAAGGCGGCGTTAGCAATCCACTCTGCAGCCGTCGAATCAGGATCAGATTCTAGGAGCTCCACGGCCGGGTTGAATAGGGCGGTGCCGTAAGTGTCCACGCCATACGTCTCGAAGATCGCCTGCCCCTCTGACGAGGCCAGGTACTTTATGAAGACGTTCGCATCGTCGAAGTTAGCGTCGTCGTTGTAGTCGGGGTTGATGGCTAGAGCGCTGTAGACGTTGATGAGTTCTTCGCCTGCGCCTACCTGGACCTCCAATGTGATGAGCTCGTCCGTGTAGTACTTCAGGTATGTGCCCATATCAGAGAGGGTGTAGGCTTCAAGCTCCTCGGCTATCTGCAGAGTCTTACCCATGCCTGCCCCCGCCTCCCTGTACCAGTCCTCATCCCTGAGGGCCGAGACATCGAACCCAGCAGCGCCCCAGAGGACCTTCTCCTTCGTGTGGGTGCCAGAGTCGTCCCCCCTGGAGACCCAGATCGCTTCCCCCGCCTGCCCTTTCTCGACTATGGTCGCGAGGGCGTCGTTTGGGGACATATCGACGATGCCCGCTGGATCGTCTTCCGGTCCGACGATGGAGAAGAAGTTGTAGGCTATGATCTTCCTGTTGGCGCCGTACCCGTCCTCGAGGAAGCTCAGCTCCTTCGAGGGGGCATGGACCAGGATCATATCCGCGTCGCCCCTCTGGGCGTGGGTGATCGCGAGCCCCGTCCCGACGGAAATAAAGTACAGATCGATGTCATGGCCTGCCTCGAAGACCTCCTCGATATGGTCCAGGACCCCGGTGTCGTAGAGGCTTGTCGTCGTGGAGACGACCAGGGTGGTATCGCCTGCATTGGCCTTGGGCCATAGGATGTAGATGCCCCCGAGGGCCAAGGCGCAAATTATCGCTGCTGCTATGATGATTGTTGTGTTCCGATTCATTTATTATCACATATCGACATGTATGATTGTGCATATCGATATAAGGTTTTGGATAAGCCGTTATGTTCCTCCATGCATAACAGTTTTTACCAAGCTCTACGCAGATAGACGGGAAGTTGACCAGCGTGCAGGTTAAAGCATCGGACAGGCTCGTGGACCCATACGGGCGTCAGGTGAACAGCCTCCGGATATCCCTAACCCAGAGGTGCAACTTCAACTGCTTCTTCTGCCACCAGGAGGGGGAGTCGGGGCCCAACGGGGAGGTCACACCAGATGAGATCGAAGCGGTTGTCTCCGTCGCCGCCGAGCTGGGGATCAACAAGATCAAGCTGACGGGAGGGGAGCCCCTCCTCAGGGACGATGTCGTAGAGATCGTCCGGAGGATCTCGCCCTACGTCGACGAGGTCTCCATGACCACCAACGGCTACATGCTGAAGGAGAAGGCATGCAACCTCAAGGAGGCCGGGCTGAAGAGGGTCAACATAAGCTTCCACTCCACCGACCCCGAGAAGTTCTGCAAGATCATAGGACGCGATTCCGTTCAGGCGGTAAGGGAGGGCATCGAGGAGGCCATCAGATGCGGCCTCAGCCCCCTCAAGCTCAACATGGTCGTCATGAAGGGCATCAACGACGAGGAGATCGAGGACATGATAGCCTTCTCCAAGGAGACGGGGGCTACCCTTCAGCTCATCGAGTACCAGGCCCTGGAGAAGGGAGTGAAGGAATACGATTCGTATCACTTCGACATGAGGCCCCTCGAAGAGCAGCTAGCGGCCCGCTCCCAGTCCATAGTCGAGCGGGAGATGCACAGGAGGAAGCAGTACCACCTGAAGGACGGCGGGATCGTCGAGGTGGTTAGACCCATGCACAACAGCGAGTTCTGCGCCTACTGCACACGCCTGAGGATGACCTCGGACGGCCACCTCAAACCCTGCCTCATGAGGGAGGACAACCACCTAGAGGCGATCTCCCGCTTGAGGAACGGCGGCAGGGAGGAGCTGGTGGAGGCCTTCAAGGAGGCAGTCGCCGCCCGTGAGCCATTCTGGAAGTGAGAGCATGAAAATAGAGGTAAGGTACTTCGCCTCCATCAGAGACCGCATAGGCCTAGATCAGGAGGAGGTGGAGACTCCCTCGGGGACCTCCCTTGGCGACCTCTATGATAAGCTGAAGGAGACCCACGAAGCATTGGGTGAATGGAATAGTGTGCTTCTGGCAGTAAACGGTGAATATATGGAGCCAGATCAGATACTCAGTGAAGGGGATGTCGTCGCCGTCTTCCCCCCCGTGAGCGGTGGTTGATGATGATCGTAGTCACTAAGGAGGACTTCTCAGTGGACAGCGTCCTGAACGAGCTGCGTTCCAGGGAGATGGGCGCCCTGGTCACGTTCGTGGGTGTAGTTAGGGGCCACTCCCAGGGGAGGGATGTGGACAGGATCGAGATCCAGGTATACGAGGAGATGGCGAAAGCGCAGTTGAAGGCCATCCGTGAGGAGGCGATGGAGAAGTACGGCGTCGAGGATGTGGCAATAGTCCACCGGTACGGGAGCCTCAAGATCTCTGAGAACATCATGATGATAGCCGTGGGCGCGGGACACAGGTCGGAGGGCTTCGAGGCCTGCAGGTTCATCCTGGAACGGATCAAGGAGAGCGTGCCGATATGGAAAAAAGAGATAACCCCGGAGGGGGACTTCTGGGTTGAGGGGGAGGAGCATGGGAGGAAGGGTTGACCCGATCAAGATGATAGATGTCTCCGATAAGGACATCGTACACAGGGAGGCCGAGGCCGTGGGCCGAATCAAGCTCAAGAGGGATACTATCGCCGCCATCAGGGAGGGGAAGATCAAGAAGGGAGACCCCCTCACGGTCGCTGAGATAGCCAGCATCCAGGCCGTGAAAAGGACCCCCGACCTAATACCCCTCTGCCACCCCATCCCCATCACCTCAGTGTCCACGGACTACGAGATAGGGGAGGACGAGATAGAGGCGAGGTGCAGGGTCGTCGCCGACTACAAGACCGGCGTGGAGATGGAGGCCCTGACGGGGGTGACCGTGGCCCTGCTCAACATCTGGGACATGGTGAAGTACCTGGAGAAAGACGAGGACGGGCAGTACCCCACGGCGGTCATCACGGGTATCAGGGTCACCGAGAAGAGGAAGGGCTAGGAGATGCACGAGCACCGCAGGGACCAGGAGGTTCAGACCAGGATAGCCCTCATGATAACCAGCGACACCAGGACGCCTGAGACCGATGAGACGGGGAAGACAGCCATCAAGCTCCTTGAGGAAGCCGGGCACGAGATAGCCGCATACACCATCGTCAAGAACGACGCCGGGAAGATCGGGGAGGCCTTCAAGGCCTTCAGGGACACTGAGGGCGTCCAAGTCATCATCACCAGCGGCGGGACGGGGATAGGGGTCAAGGACAAGACCGTCGACACCGTCACGGGACGCTTCGACAGGAGGCTGGAGGG
The DNA here is from genome assembly GCA_964405275.1 of uncultured Candidatus Bathyarchaeia archaeon. Lineage (GTDB taxonomy): Archaea > Thermoproteota > Bathyarchaeia > TCS64 > TCS64 > BS750m-G28. Next base: position 21,010 of record CAYONH010000013.1, read on the forward strand.
GTTCGGGGAGCTCTTCAGGCGCCTCAGCTTCGACGACATAGGTATCGCGGCGATGATCAGCAGGGCCACCGCGGGTGTGTCCGGCGGGAAGATCGTCTTCTGCCTCCCCGGCTCCAGGGGCGCCATGGAGATGGCCCTCACGGAGATCATCATTCCGGCCCTGGGGCACATGATCTGGGAGTTGAACAGGAAGTGACTATGAAACCGTTTAAACGGCTAATGGACAGGGAGACGGCCCTCCGCATCATATCGGAGAACGTGGAGAGGATAGACAGGGTCGAGAGTGTACCCCTCGTTGAGGCCTCGGGCAGGGTCCTAGCATCCGACGCGGTGGCGGCGTTCAACGTGCCCCCCTTCGACAGGTGCGCCATGGACGGCTACGGCGTCAAGGCCCAGGACACCTTCGGCGCCACGGGGTTCAACCCCAAGAGGCTCAAGGTCATAGACGAACAGCACGCGGGGGAGGTCTTCCAGGGGGAGGT
>CAYONH010000014.1:0-1786 GCA_964405275.1 uncultured Candidatus Bathyarchaeia archaeon
TCCTCGAGCATGTCGATGAACTCCTCGACCTGCCTCATGCCCTTCTCCCAGAACTCCTCCGTTCTGATGTCGAACCCCAGCTCCTTGCCGAGCTGCCACGGTGACTTGCTGGATCCTGCTGCCAGCAGGCTCTTCATCTTGGGGGCGAACGCCTCGCCCTGCTCCTTGTAGAGGCGGTAGAGGGCGAAGACGAAGAGCTTGGCGAAGACGTAGGGGTAGTTGTAGAAGCGGCGGTTGGGCATGTAGTAGTGCACCTTCATGGTCCACTCCCACTTCATCACCTCCAGCCAGTCCACGGCGTCCCCGTAGATCTTGTCCCGGGCTGCGGTCCAGAGGTCTGCGACGGTCTCCCCGTCCAGGAACCTACCCTTTTCGATGGCGTCGTACATGCTCTGCTCGAAGAAGACCCTGGCCGAGACCTGGAAGGCGCTCATGCCGAAGCTGTCCAGCACGGTGGCCAGGAAGGCCTGCTTCTCCTCCTTCGTGGTCGCCTTGGAGAGCAGCCTCTCGTTGAGGAGGAGCTCTCCGAAGTTGCTGCCGCACTCGGCTATGCAGCTCCCTATCTTGTAGTTGCTGGGCTTCTGAGCTCTGGAGCCCAGGTGGGCGTGGATGGCGTGGCCCATCTCGTGGGCCTGGGTGCGGACGTTCCCCACGGTGCCGTTGAAGCTCTGCAGTATGTAGGCGGTCTTCCCCGCGAGCCAAGTGGAGCTGAACGCCCCGGACCTCTTCCCCTTCCTCACCTCCCCGTCTATGTGGCGCTTCTCGAACATCTCATCGGCCCAGCCGCCGAGTCGCCGGTCGAACTCGGTGTAGGCCGAGACCACCTCGCCCCTGGACTCCCTCCAGGTGTAATTCATCTCGGGGGCCTGGGGCAGGGGGGCGACGATGTCGTAGTTGGCCAGCTTCTCCAGGCCCATCAGCCTGGCCTTCAGCCTAAGGTACCGCTGGTAGACGCCCGTGCTCTTCAGGATGGTGCTCATCAGGCTGTCGATGGTCTCCTGGTCGACGTCGTTGGCGATGAGGCTCTGGGTCATCGGAGAGGGGTACCCCCTGAAGCCACAGATCTGCAGGTGGTCGGCGCAGACGGACCGGACGGCGCTGGCCCAGACTATCTCGTCCTTGCCCAGTTCCTCGTAGACGACCTGGTTCGCCCTCATCCGGAGGTCACGGTCGGGGCTCTGGTAGAGGCCGATTATCTCCCCATAGGGCATGGTCTTCTTCTCGCCTTCTACCTCGATCTCGAATGCTCGGGTGGAGAGCCAGTCGTTCTGGAGCTGCTGCCATGCGTAGACGCCGTTCTTGTCCTTGGCGAGTATCAGCCTCTCCTCTTCCTCCGAGAGCATGTGGGGCACCCGCCTCAGGATCCTCTCCAGGTAGTGCTCGTACTCCGCAAGGGCGGGGTCCTCGACGAGGGCTGGATTGCTGGCCAGGAGCTTGCCCATCTCGATGTCGACGAAGGCCAGGGTCTGGTCCCTCTTCATGATGGCGGTACGGGAGGCGTCGTTGAGCTGCATGGCGGTGTCGTCGAGGGCGTTGGCGGAGTAGAGCAGCCTGCAGTAGAGGGTCACGCCCCCGTACTTGAGGGTCATGGAGTCGTTCAGCTCCAGGAGCTCCAGGAGGCCCTTGGCGTCCAGGCCGCCGATCTTGCCGTAATACTTCTCTCGGATCTTCTCAGCCTCAGCCACCATGGACTCCAGCGTCTGCCTTACAGACGCCGGGTCCGTGCTCTCGACCAGCTGAGATAGATCCCATCTCATCTCTTCTATGCTCATGGTGATCAGTCGAT
>CAYONH010000014.1:1886-19669 GCA_964405275.1 uncultured Candidatus Bathyarchaeia archaeon
GATGGCTTTGTGCGCGCGGCCTTGTGGAAATCTTCGGAAATAGGCACGGGTGTGTGTTCTTTGTTATTTTCTTACCCATGTGCCTTTTCTAGTCTCGACATCCACGCATTCAAGATCATAATAATAGTATGGTACTTCTTGGTGGGTTGCGGCGCCACCAGTATTTCCCAATGTGTCAATGGCTATTACATTCATGCTCGGTGTCTCTATTATTTCATGTATCTCTTTCATTGACTCCTCGCATGCTTCAAGTGGACCCATTCCTGTCTTCATGCATGCTACCACCGCTCTTGCTGTGCCGTTTCTAATGGCAAGCTCACCTGTTCCTGTACATGTTGCCGCACCGTACCTGTTGTCACAATAGTTGCCTGCGCCGATAATCGGGCTGTCGCCGACTCTCCCAGGTAGTTTCAGGTATGTGCCGCTGGTGGTCACTCCTGATGCTATGTTGGATGAGGAGTCCGACGCAATGACGTTGACTGTGCCTTTCATGTGGTCTTTGAGCTTCTCATACCACATCTCCATGTCGTATTCCTGTTCGTCTTCTCTGAGGTATCCGGTGTCCTCCTCGTATTCCGGTCCCAGCGTGTGGAGTCTCTTCTCCACAAATGCATTGTAGAACTCTCGCGAGTAGTCTGTTGAGAGCGTTGTCCTTTTGAATCCTTTCTGTGAGGCAAAGAGTTCAGCCCCTTCACCGACCAACATGACATGGGGGCTCTCCTCCATGACCTTCCTCGCAATGGATATCGCATGTAGGTAGTTCTTGATGTCGGCTACAGCCCCTGCGTTCAGTGTTCTCCCATCCATTATTGAGGCATCCAATGTGACCTGCCCCGCGAGGTTTGGTATGCCCCCGAGTCCCACGCCGTGGTCCTCCGGGTCTGCTTCAACTGCTCTACAGGTAGCCTCAACCGCATCCAGGGCTGTTCCCTTGTCTCCTAGGATCTCGAAACCGATTTGGAGGTATTTCTGTGCGCTCTCCGAGCCTATTATGAAAGGTTTAGCCATACATTTCTCACACTTGGATGAAGTATAAATGATTCATCTATCTCCGCGCGCCTCCATTGCCTGAAGAGTGTTTAACACCATTTGGTATGTGATCTCAACCATCCTAATCAGACACGCATGGTGTGGAAGTTAAGAAAAGAGTATGGGGATGCACGTGCGCCTAAAGCCCGGTTCACTTGGAAACGTAGACGTTCATACGCTCCTCGTCCACGGTGGCCTGATAACCGGCCGTCACGATCTCAACCATGGAGAGCCTGAGCCATTCGCCAAAGGACCCCGCCCGGACGTCGTTTGGATCTATGGTCGACTTGTCACCCTCCAGCGTGGTCTCCATGAGTATGTGCTTCGAGGCCCAGTGGTCCAGGGCCACGGGGTCGGTGCTGGCCGCGATGACCTCGACCCTGGTCGCCCTCTGATAGGGCGTGCTTGGGCCTACCTGACTCCCCAGCTGGGCGTTGACCCAGATGGCGTCCAGTATGCTCAGAGAGGGGAACCGGGTCTCCACCATCAGGGTGCCCATCCCGCCGTCCCCGATGGTGTCGTGGGTCCTGGAGCCCAATCCGGCGGTCAGCCTGTCCGAAGGCACCCCCATGTAGTGCTTGACACAGGCTGTGACGCCGTAGATAATGTGGGTCTTCAGAACGGGGACGTTGATCACCTTGAGACTGCCGCCGTCGTAGGTCCCAGTCTCAGGGTCCCAGACGCCGTGCTTGAAGCTAATGTACGTGCCGTGCTGCGTCCTGAACTTGGGGTATGAGACCATGATGCCGGTCCTCGGGTTGGCCGTGGCGTTCACCACGTAGCCGTCCCTAATGTCCCCATCGGAGTACTCACCAACCCTCGTCGTCGTAATCTCGTCCCAGAGGTAGGTCGAGACCCTGTTACCCTGGGCGAAGGAGTCGACGACGTTCTGGATGGACTGGGATGCGTCCACCGCATTGTTCAATGCCCAGTCTAGGCTGCCCCCGCTGCCCCCCGAGCCGTACTGTCGCTGCCCGTTGTCGGCGACGACCACCTCGCCGTTGAATCCATCGGGGTGGTTCAGTATTGCCTGGATGAGGGACTTTACGAGGTCGGTGTTCGTGCCCCCCCTCTCATCCCACTGGCAGTTGACCTTGAATAGGACGACATCGTCGCTGGCTATGAGGCCTCCTGGACCCGAGGACCTCCCCTGCCCCCCAGAAATGTAGAAGGGCGTCCCACAGCTCCCCATGAGCTCAACGAGCCTCTCGACGCCGTCATCGTCGCCAGTTGTGCCGCGCACCACGAAGATGTCGGAGGCAGGGAAGAGGGAGGCCAGTCTGCCCGTCAACGAGGAGCCGACATCGCTCTCCTCCGACGACTCAGAACCCTGGAGGCTTAGGTACCACCAACCGGCTCCAGACATGATCAGAAGCAACGAGACCAGTATGATCAGGTTCCTCCTCTCCGTCAGCTTCGAGACCTCCTTGGGTAGAAAAGTGAGTACGGGGATGATGTAGGTCGCAAGCCAGACCTCGCCGTTGGCCCTTGCAACTATCTGGCAGGGGTAGCCTGCCCTGGAAGGCTTCCTCCCCGTCATGAGGAGGTACCAGAAGGCGCTCACAAGTCCAACTACGAATGCGTGCCCCGTGAATCTGCGGATAAATTCAGCGACGTACCGCCGGGTCCTACTGCGATTCACCTTTCTCTCAAGCCATAGTCCTCCATACGGGCCCATTTAATACCCTCTCCCGCAGATTCTTACGACTTCATTAGAGCCTTGCGTGTGCGGTAAATCCGCCGAACTACCCTCGACTACTTATGGAGTTTAGGAACCCCCGCATCTCCCTGATGAGCCCGAGCGAGGCCTCGAACTCCTCGTCGTTCATACCGATCAGGTTGGCGTACTGGAGTATCCTGCTCAGGAGCATCGGGTTCATAGGGCCGAACTTCATGAAATAGCCGGAGAAGCTGCAGAAGGTGCAGATCCCGTTCTCGACCGATGGGGCACCGGGCATCCTTGTGCTCATCTCGTGGAGCTTGGAGAGCCTCTCGGCGTTCTCCTCGCTGACCTCGACCCCGATGCCCAGCTCGTTGAGCCCGTTCAGTATGTCGAAGGAGCTCTGGTATTCGTTCTCCTCCATCCTGTCCTCGTTGTAGATGAAGGTGTCCGCCGTGACCGTGTAGAACCTCTCTATGAGGTGCCCAGACAGCCTCTCCTCGATCACCTTGACGAGGCCGGCCTCCTGGAGCCTCCCAATGTGGTGGTAGATGTTCTGGGTCGTAAGACCTAGCCTGGAGGCAATTTCCTTCACGGTGAGCTCGTTGTCCCTCAGCAGGAAGATGATCTTTCTCCTGGTCTCGTCCCCCAAGAGCGCGAAGGCTCCCTCGGTGATCTCTCTCAGCAACCTGTTCTGATCGGGTGCATCCGTCATCGTGTCCACCTACTGAAAAATTATCGTACATTTATTAAAACGTCATTTGGTTATTAAAACATAACTGTTATACCGGAGCCCGGAGATTTAAAATATAGTGAAAGAAATGGGTTCAGAAAAAGAATCCTACCTGATCGTGGACATCAACAACCACAACACGAAAGCAGCTTTCATAGAGAGAACTGGAGACGAATATAGAGTCCAGGGGACGAGCGAGACACCAACCACCGTGGATCCGCCCGAGCTCGACGTGACCATCGGCGTGGAGAAAGCCGTCAGGGGCCTCGACCAGAAGCTCGGAAGGGAACTCTGGGTCAGCGGAAGGCCTTCTGGGGCTCACAGGTTCTTCTGCTCGAGTAGCACAAGTGGGGGTATCCACATGAACGTGGCCGGACTTATGAGGAACATCTCCACAGAGTCAGCCCAGAGGGCGGCACTAGGGGCTGGAGCCCTCCTCCAGGATGTCTTCTCCTTCAACGACCGCCGACCCCGCTTCATGTTGATCGAGAGGATGAGGAGCTTGAGACCTGAGATCTTTCTACTCGCTGGAGGGACGGACGGCGGAGCGGAGGCCCAGGTCTTGAAGATGGCTGACCTGATAGAGGAGGCCGACGTGAAGCCGAGGTTCGGAGAGGGCTACAAGCTGCCCGTGGTCTACGCCGGGAACGTGGATATCAGGGATGAGGTCTCGAAGGTGCTGACTGAGGACAGATACGCCACGAGAGCCGTGGACAACGTCCGTCCCCTCATCGAGACTGAGAACCTCGGGCCTGCCAGAGAGGGGATCTACGACTCGTACATGGAGCACGTGATAGTCCACTCCCCGGGTTACGACAAGCTGGTCGAGTGGGTCGAGGGCAGGATAATCCCCACACAGGCGGCGATAGGGAAGATCCTCTACGCCTACGCCCGGGAGAGGGCGATGAACCTGCTCACGGTCGACGTCGGAGGGGCGACCACCGACGTCTACTCGGTCTACGACGGCGTCTTCAACAGGTCCCTCAACGCCGACATAGGGTTGACCTACGGGATAGGCAACATAATGAAGGAGGCCGGAGTCGAGAACATCATGCGCTGGATACCAAAAGATATCAGCGAGAGGAAGGTCCGCAACATCTTGGGCAACATCATGGCGCTGCAGCCCGAGTCCCTATCGGACGAGGAGAGGTTTGTTCAACAGTCAGCCGTCAGGGAGGCCATCAGGCTCGGGCTGGTACAGCACAGGAACTACGCCACGAGACTCAAAGGAGTCCGGCTTTTGCGGGATCTGGGGATGATGTTCGAACAAGCCTTGGAGCCTTCGATCCTAAACCTCAAGAAGACCAACGCCGTCATCGGCAGAGGGAGCGTCTTCAACGACCAGGAGAACCTGAGGATCGCACCACTGCTGCTCCTCGACGCCATCCAGCCCTGGGGCGTCACGGAGATCTACGTCGACGTCTCCAGCATAATGCCCCACATTGGCATGCTTCTTGACTCCAACAAGGAGGCGGCGCTGCAGATACTGTCCAGGGCCTGCCTCCGCAAGCTGGGAACCTGCGTGGCAGTCAAGGGCAAGGCTGAGGCGGGGGTCGAGGCGTTAACAGTGAGCATGAACACATCAGGAGGCGTCTCAGTGGAGGAGACATTGGCCTTCGGAGAGCTGAAGACCCTCCCCCTCGGAGCAGGCGAGTCTGCGAAGATCGTGGTAAGCCCTACCAGAAGGTTCGACGTCGGCGCTGGCAGAGGCCGAAGCCTAGATACCAAAGTGACGGGCGGTGAGCACGGATTCATCATTGACGCACGAGGAAGGCCGATTGAGATACCGGCGAGGAAGGAGGCTCTCTCCCTGTGGGCTGAGTCTTTGAAGCCGAGGCCTGCGACTCCCGCACCGAAAACATAGGTGATGACAATGGCACGCTTTGGAGTGAAGCTGGAGGACGAAACCCTGATCAGGAAGGTCAGGAGGATACCCGCCCAAGGGGAAGTCTTCATCGACATCGGAGACGCGGTGGACGCCGAGACCGTTATAGCCGGCGGCACCGTCAGGAACCCCGAGGCGGAGGAGATAAAGGTCTTCACAAAACTGGGAGTCGAACCGGACCAGACGGAGCGGTATATGCTGAAGAAGGAGGGAGACCAGGTGGCGAAGGACGAGGTCATCGCAATCTACCGGGCCTTCTTCGGCCGGTTCACCAAGACCTGCAGGTCCCCCATGGACGGGTTCATCGAGGTCTTCGTGAAGAGTGCCGGCCGTGTCATCGTGAGGGGCAACCCCATCCCCATCGAGGCGAAGGCCCACATACCCGGGAAGATAGTGGAGGTGATCCCTGGAGAAGGGGCCGTGGTCGAAACAAGGGGGGCGCTCGTCAATGGTGTCTTCGGCGTCGGCGGGGAGGCGCGCGGTGAGCTGGCCTTCGCCGTCGACCAACCAGGGGAGGCACTCACCACCGAGGCGATGAGGCAGGGCATCAAGGGCAAGATCCTCATCGGGGGCTCCGTCGTCACCCTGGACGCCCTGCGCAAGGCGGCCGAGATGGGCGTCAGCGGCATCGTGACCGGCGGCGTGGATCAGAAGGACCTCACGGACTTCCTGGGGCACGAGATCGGCCTGGGACTGACCGGCGAGGAGAGGATTGGACTGACCCTGATCATCACAGAGGGCTTCGGCGTTTACCCCATGAGAGACGAGACCTTCCGCCTCCTGAAATCCCACGAGGGAAAACAGGCGAGCATAGATGGCACCACCCAGATCCGCCAGAGGATCCTCCGACCGGAGATAGTCATACCCCTTCAAGGGTAGAGAGCCAAGGTCAAGACCGTATTTTCCTTTTTTATACATTCTTTTCATTGCTCGCGCAGGTCACTATTCGGGACCATATCTTCAAAGCCAATGCGTAAGGTACTGTAGCTAAGCAGAAGCTGCGCGCTGTGCCACTCAATCATCATAAGCGGTCACACCACCCATGAGCAGGCAGAGCCCAAAGAGACACAGAAAAACCCACGAAAAGAAACACCCCCCAACATCCTCCACCCCTACAAGAGACGAGGCCCCACCCCCCTCAACGAACATGTGAACCCCCAACCCCAGAAACCCCCACCCCTCACACGGAGAACACAGCACGGAACCCCCATGAACAGCCACCGAAGCCCCACCAAACCCTTATCCTAAGCCAGGCGCATAAGCGAGAAAATAAAAATCGCTTATCATATACTACCATTCACACGGAGACACCCACCTGAAACCAACAAACCCTATTAGCATCCTTTAAATAACATCCATGAGGTAAACTCACGAAACCAAACGTCTGAGAGGATAAAAGGAGGACTGGAATTTGTTTATGCCCAGAGCTTACGACCGCGCCATAACAATATTTTCACCAGAAGGGCGCCTCTACCAAGTCGAATATGCACTAGAGCTAGTGAAGAGAGGAGCCCCAATAGTAGGCGTGACATCACCCGAGGGAGCGGTCCTTGCAGCCAACGAGACCCCCCTAAGCAAGCTCGAAGACCCCAAGTACTTCGAGAAGATATTCCAACTCGATACCCACGTCGCAACCGCAATAGCCGGACTAAGCTCCGACGCACGGGTACTAATCAGCCAGTCCAGAGTCTTCTGCCAGAGCAACCGTCTCCTATACGACGAACCAGTCGACATAGAGATCCTCACACGGAGGATGGGCGACCAAGCCCAAGTATACACCCAGCACGCCGGAGCCAGACCCTTCGGGGTAAGCATGATCATAGCCGGCGTCGACGGAACGGGGAGCAGAGTGTTCACGGCTGACCCCAGCGGATCATACAGGGGATACAAGGCAACAGCCGTGGGAAGGAAGAGTGAAGAGGCAAACAAGCTCCTCGAGGAGAAGTTCAGGCCCGACCTAACGCTGGACGAGGCCATCTCCCTCGCCGTTGAGACAGTCAAACATGCATCGGAGGGTGAAATAACCTCCAAGAACTGCAAGGTCGCAGTGATACCCAAGGAGACGAGAGCCTTCAGAAGACTCGAAGAGGATGAGGTAGAGAAACACCTCAAGTAGAAGGCTCCAAGAATGAGTGACAGATACACACGGGTCAGGTACTCGCATTCAGGCGAGAGATTCGAAATTCTGGTAGACCCAGACAAGGGACTCCTCTACAAGCGGGGAGAGCTGACCGATATAACGAACGTCCTCATGGTAGACACCATATTCACAGACGCCAACAAAGGTGAGAAGGCCTCCGGCACCAAGCTCGAGGAGGCATTCGGAACAGCAGACCCCCTGGAGGTGGCCATTATCATGTTCGAGAAGGGCACCCTCCAGCTCACAGCCCAGCAGAGGAAGGAGATGACCGAGCAGAAGCTCAAGCAGATACTCAGCATCATCTCCCGCACCTACGTGGACCCATCTACAAAACTACCCCATCCACCCCTGAGAATAGAGAACGCCATGACAGAGGCCAAGGTATCCATCGACGCATTCGTAGACGCCGAGGAGCAGGTCAAGGATATAGTCGACGCCCTCAGGCCTATACTGCCCATGAGGATGGAGACTATAGAGATCGCCCTCAAGATACCCGCCGAGTACACATCCAAGTCATACGGCATAGCCAAGAACCTGGGAGACATCAAACGGGACGAGTGGGCCGCGGACGGCTCATGGATCGCCGTGATCTCCATCTCAGCGGCGATGCAGGGGGAGCTACTAGACCGCCTCGGGAAAGCCACCCAGGGTAACCTCCAGACGAAGATAATGAAGTGAAAGGAGAACAACAATGTCAGCGAAATTTGAGAACAGGGACCTGGTGATCCCGGGAGACGTCCTCTTCGAAGGAAGGATCAGGACGGGCGACAACACGTTCCGCAGCAATGGACATGTCAGCGCATCAAGAATAGGGCTGGTGAACTACAACCAAGGGATGGTGTCGGTCATCTCCCTCGAAGCCGGGTTCAATCCCCTCTCAGGGGACCTGGTCATCGGAGAAGTCATCGACATAGACCTCGGCCGCTGGATCATAGACATAGGGGCGTCAGAGAACGCCTTTCTGAACGTCCAGGACGCAATAGACGCCCCCTTCAGGTCGGACATAGTCATGCCAGAGATACTCGACGTCGGCGAGACGATCATCGCCAAGATAGTCGACTTGGACCGACGGAGGACACCCATACTCTCGATCCTAGGCCCGAGCTTGGGGAAGGTGAAAGAAGGATTTATCTTTCGCATAACCCCCTCGAAGATACCAAGGCTCATAGGAAAGAAGGGCTCGATGGTGAACATGATCCTGAAAGCGACAGGATGCAACGTGGTCATCGGGCAGAACGGAAGGATCCTCATCCAAGGGAGGAACCGGGAGAACGAGATGATAGTCGTAAAGGTCATCGAGAAGATCGAGCGGGAAGCGCACATCTCGGGCCTCACCACACGGGTGCAGGAGTACCTGAAAGAGTTAAAGGAGGAAATTAAATGAGCAAGAAAAAAAGTAAGAAAACAAATAAGAGATACGACGGGAGGAAACCAGACGAGCTCCGACCACTCAAGATAGAGAGCGGAGTACTCCCCCACGCGGACGGGTCAGCCTACATAGAGATGGGACGGAACAAGATCCTAGTAGGCGTATTCGGACCCAGGGAGATGCACCCAAAGCGCTTCTCCAAGCCGAACATGGCCACCCTGAGATGCAGGTACCACATGGCCCCCTTCTCGGTGGATCCAAGACGGTCCCCCGCACCATCACGAAGAGACAACGAGATAAGCATGGTCATGAGGTACGCCTTGGAACCCGCCGTCTTCCTCGAGAGATATCCAAGATCCGTGATAGATGTGTACGCGGAGATACTGGAGGCGGACGGAGGAACAAGGACGGCATGCATCAACGCAGCCTCAGTCGCCCTAGTCGACGCAGGAATACCCGTGCGAGACCTCGTGGCGTCGTGCGCCGCAGGGAAGATAGACGGCCAGCTGGTCCTGGACCTCGGAGACTACGAGGACAAGGAAGGCGACGCTGACGTCCCACTAGCCTACATGCCCAAGACGGAGCATGTAACCCTGCTCCAGATGGACGGCATCCTGTCCCAGGACGAATTCAACGGCTGCATCGACATGGCCATCGAGGGCTGCATGCAGATATACGAGGTCCAGCGCGAGGCACTGAAGAAGAAGTACGGCCTCGACGAAGGGGAGGCGAACTAGGATGTCAAGAAATGTCGGAATAGCTTCAAGGCTCAAGAGAAACAAGATCACCGAAGTCGTCGCGTCAGGGAAGCGCATGGACGGACGAGACCTACTGGACTTCCGTGAGATCCAGGTAAAGACAGGGGTCCTCGAGAAGGTCGAGGGATCCGCTGAAGCATACCTGGGAAAGACCAGGGTCCTTGTGGGAGTCAAGTTCGGGAAAGGCTACCCATTCGATGACACTCCAGACAAGGGAGTGCTCATGACTAACTCCGAGTTCACGCCCATCGCACACCCAACATTCGAGCCAGGCCCCCCAGACGAGAGGTCAATAGAGCTCGCAAGGGTGGTCGACAGGGGGCTCAGGTCCGCTGAGATACTCGATCTGAAGAAGCTGTGCCTGGTAAAGGGAAAATCGGTCATAATGGTCCACGTGGACATCTACGTACTCAGCTACGACGGAAACCTCATAGACTGCTCAGCATTGGCCGCGATCGCCGCACTGAAGACAGCGAAGATGCCCGTCTACACAGTCAAGGACGAAAACGTCAAACTCACAAAGAAGACGAAGGCCGTAAAGATCCGGAAGGAGCCCCTCGCAGTCTCGATAGTGAAGATCGGCGACAGCCTACTGGTCGACCCATCCGCGGACGAGGAGGAGGTCATGGACGCCAGGATAACCGTCACCCTAGACGAGAAGGGCAACGTGTGCACGATACAGAAGACAGGCTCAGTAGGCTTCACCAGGGACGAGCTCAAGACAGCCGTACAGATCGCAGCTGAAAAAGTCGAAGAACTGAGAAAGAACGTCTAGGAGAATGACTGATGCCCAAGAAGAAGACCTTCGGCCTCCGGCTCAGAACCCGGGGTGGCACGTCCGTCCGCAAGAACTGGACAAGGCTCACCTTGGGCATGAGGGCAAACCACAGATGCCCCAGATGCTCAAGCAGGAAAGTGAAGCGGGAGAGCGTAGGGATCTGGGGCTGCAATAAATGCGGATACAGATTCGCCGGGGGAGCCTACATTCCCTCAACGAAGACAGGGCAAGCCTCGACTCGTATACGTTAATATACTCCACCATTTTTTCATATTTATCGTGAGACACAGTGGAACGTAGGAGCCTTTCACATCTGATATACGCTGAGGTCTCAATCCAGTTATCATCCGAGGTAGCTGCCATAGTCGAAGAATCCCTAAACCCAGAGGCTGAACACCCCATATCTCAGCGTTCGAATGTCGAAGTCGAGGCAAAAGAAGGTAAGCTCGTCATATCGATGGAGGCCTCAGATGTCACGGCCTTGCGGGCTGCTTTCAACAGCTACATCCGCTGGGTCGGGGCAATCATGAACGTAGTGGATTCGGTTAGCTGAGATATCTCCCGCATACACTTGAGCCCTGTTTATAGGAGCATATATCCCATCAATAACTATAAACCTAGGCTCGTATTGTTAAAGGGAGAATGATATGTCAAATCTGAGTCAGCTTCCACCGGACATCCAGGAGAAGCTTAGCCGGATGCAGCAGCTTCAGAACATGCTACAGCAGCTCGTTGTCCAGAAGCAGCGACTTGAGCTAGAGCTCACGGAGTCTGACCGAGCACTGAAAACGCTGGAGGACACGCCTTCTGACGCAAAGGTCTACAAATCGGCTGGCGCGGTCCTAGTTGAGAAAGATAAAGAGATCGTCGTGAAGGAGCTCACGGAGAGGAAGGAGTTCCTCGACATGAGGTCCAAGGTGCTGGTGAAACAGGAGACCAACACAAGGGAGAGGCTGACGCAGCTCCAGGAGAACCTCCAGAAGGACATAAACCAGCAGATGGGCTCGAGCCCGTAGGCTTACGTTCTAGCCCCTTCTCCTGAGTGAGCTCAGTAGACCGCGCTTCTCCTCTACGCCGGCTTTCTGTGATATCTCCTCTCTCATCTCGATGCTTTTCTTAAGTGGCGTGATGTCCACGCCGAGTTTGTACATCTTGTTCAGGACGCTGATCACTGATGTGGCCCCTGCGTAGTCGATGGATGAGATGTAGGATGTCGGTATCAGGAGAGTAGTCCAAGGTAGATCACGTTTTAGGGCCTCCTCCATGAGGACCGCGTTGAGACCTGAGACCCCTCCTTCAGTCAAGGGTCTTGCGCCGAACTTTATCAACTCCCTATCAGGTATGCTGAAGCCAAAGACAGGGTTCTCCTTCAACTGCTGCGGCATGGGCATCGCCTCGATGCAGACGAAATCTTTGGCACCATTCTCCAGCAACCATTCCATGAGCCTGGCGCCGATATCCCAAGAGCTCTCGGGGGAGACCAGGGACTCGCTGACGACCACTAGCAGCTCGTCCTTGCTGTCACCATATATCCTGAATGGATGAATGGGTTTCCCTTCCATGAGTAGTATAGTCGGAGGAAGTAGCTTTGATCTTACCTCGGCCTTCAACTCGAAATTCTTGTTGCGCGTAATGTACATGAGAGCCGTATTGCCAATGAAGCCAGGCCCAGAAAAGGCGAATATGACCGATGGCCGTGTCTTCTTCAGAGGATTGACCTCATTGATCAATATTTTCTCCGACATTCTCAAATCCAGTTTAAGGGGTGCATTCTGATTTAAAAGGTAGCCCCTCGGATGTGCCCCCTATCTTTATCCCTAGACTGTACTAATCCATATCCAGGTTGGTCATCACAGACTCCCAATATGAGGCATTAAAGAGGCTAATCTCCGGTCGTACCCTCATTCTTTGCCATCACAATGCTGATCCTGACGCGATTGGATCAGCGTTCGCTCTTCAACAGTTAGCCTCCTCTTTGAAGCATTCCGCTTCAGCTGATATCTACCTACCTGGAGGAGCCACTCTCCTCTCGAAAAAGATAATGGATGAATTGGGTATTATGGTCCTCGATGATGCCTCTATTGATGACTATGAACTCCTACTTGTTTGTGACACTGCGACCCTGAGGCAGCTTGAGGCTTGGGGAGACGTGGTGTCCTCAGCTGAAACTTCAAAAATATTCATTGACCACCACTCCCCTCATCCTGAGGTCTCCAATATAACATCCTTCCACCTCGTGGATGAGGGGGCATCATCGACCTGCGAGATAGTTTATACAATTTACAAAAAATATGGCATAGCTCCATCATCGACTACTGCTAGGGCATTGATGTTGGGGATAATATTCGATTCTAAACATCTCCGTCTTGCTACATCTCGTACAATCCAATACATCTCTGAGCTCCTTCAAGTCGACGGCTCCATGGAGGAGATATTCGGCTTGCTCTTGTCTGAAAGGGGACGACCTGAGAACATCGCCAGGCTGAAGGCAGCTCAGAGGATGAGCCTTCACACGGTAGGAGGTTGGACCATAGCTACATCCCAGCTTAGCTCGTATCAATCCTCTGCAGCCCGCGCCCTAATTGGCCTTGGAGGGGATGTCGCCATAGTGGCAGGTAGGAGTAAAAAAGCGCTTAAAGCAAGCTTTAGATCCTCCGAGGGCTTTCACGATGAGTCCCATGTACACCTCGGTAGGGACTTGGCTATGCCTCTGGGAGAGATGTTCTCCGGGGCTGGAAGCGGTCATCCTACTGCCGCTGGCTTCAATGGTGAGGGGGACCCACAGAAGTTTCTGAAGGAGGCCCTTGTTCTTCTAACCGAGCTACTTGAAAAGAAATGATAAACGGAATCCCGCTTGATTGATAATATACTATAGAGCTAACTAATATATGCGTAGACATCCTTTTTAACGGATTCATAGGTCAAAAGAGGAGGAATCCTTGGGCATTATAGAGGTGAGGGATCTCCACTATTCCTACCCAAACGCTACATCACAAGCGTTGAAGGGTATAGACCTAACCATCGATAAGGGAGAGTTCATACTTCTAACTGGGCCAAGCGGATGCGGAAAGACCACCTTCTGTAGGACTCTCAACGGCCTAATCCCCCACTTCTACAACGGCGAAATGGAAGGCGAGGTTACAGTCACTGGCTTCAACATCAGAGAGCATCCCACATACAAGTTGGCACAACATGTGGGGCTCATCTTCCAGAATCCGGACAACCAGATCTTCGCTTTGACGGTCGAGAAGGACGTTGCATTCGGCCTGGAGAACCAAGGCGTCCCCAAGGATAAGATGCGTGAGGAGATAGGCTGGGCCCTTGAGACCGCTGGTATCGATCATCTCAAGGATCGGGCAACCCATGAGATGTCAGGGGGACAGAAACAGCGCCTCGCAATAGCCTCCATTCTAGCTATGAAGCCCAAGGTCCTCGTACTCGATGAGCCCACCTCTTTCCTCGATCCCCTGGGTGCAGAGCGTATCTTCCGGGTCCTGGACACTCTGAACAAGGAATATGAGATGACTATTCTCCTCATAGAGCATCGTGTTGATCTGGCTACGCAATACGTTGACAGGGTCATCATATTCTCCGATGGCCAGATCACCAACCAGGGCTCCCCTGAGGAGGTCTTCACCGACGAGACGACGCGTCTCGCAGGAGTTGGCATACCCAGAGTCATCGAATTGAACGATAGGCTGAAAAGCAAGGGTATACTCTTGGACAGAACGCCTCTTAACCCGACAATGCTCGTAGAGCAGCTGCGGGGCCACATAAAGAGGGGGAATGCAAACAGAAAAGCGGTCGACCCAGATCTCGATCTGTTCACAGGAGAGCAATGGGTTAACCCTATCATCGAGGTCGAGGGTGTCTCCTTCAGTTACCCAAGTGTCGATAAAGCCTTGGATGACGTGTCGCTGACCATTCATAAAGGTGAATTCGTGGCGATAATGGGGGAGAACGGAGCAGGCAAGACCACACTTGTTAAGCATCTAAATGGTCTCCTCCGTCCACAAGAGGGACGTATTAAAATAGATGGCGCGGACATCGCTGACCTGAGTGTCGCCAACCTGGCGAGGAAAGTGGGGCTGGTCTTCCAGAATCCTGATGACCAGCTTTTCTCGGAGAATGTTGAGGAGGAGATAAGTTTCGCCCTCAGGAACTTTGGCTTCGCGAGCGACGTCATCGATAAAAGGGTTGACTGGGCCCTCAACCTTTTGGATCTGGAGCGCTATAGGAAGTCAAGCCCCTTCATCCTCAGCGGGGGTGAGAGGAAGCGGGTCGCCCTTGGCTCCGTCTTGGCGTGGGATCCTGAGATAGTGGTCCTGGATGAGCCAACCATAGGGCAGGATTACGCTCAGAAGGAACGGCTCAGACACTTCCTAATGCAGTTGAGGACTCAAGGTAAGACCATAATCATAGTAACTCATGATGTCGAGTTTGTCGCTGAATGTAAGCCTCGGATAGTCCTCATGGCCGATGGGAAGATCATAGCAGACGGTCCCATAAAGAAGGTTATGACTGACACAGAGGCGATGGCCCGTGCATCGGTTGCCCCACCTGAGGTCACCAAGGTTTTCCAACTGCTCTCGGAATATGGGCTTCCGGATGACGTGCTTGATGTCGATGAGGCGGTCGATGTTCTCAGTCAGGTCTTGGAGGAGTCCACATGAGCTTGCTTGAGGGCTTGAGGTTCACAAGAGGGGATTCCCTCATACACAGGCTGGACCCCCGGGTCAAGTTCCTCATGACGATGGTGATATTCACCTCTGCAATCCTCTTCATGGACATCTTACCCCTGTTAATCATCTTCCTAGTGCAGATCCCCCTCGTCTTCATCGCGGAGATCCAACAGGAGTGGACCAAGAGCCTGAAGGGAAGCGTCTTCCTGGCCGCGATAATATTCTCAACCAATCTCATATCCTACTACTTCTTCCAGGATCGGAGCCTCAACACCGAGAACGTTGAAACCGCTCTTGCCCTTACCGTGCGGTTCTTGAACCTCATCACATCGTTCTCTCTGTTCTTCCTCACTACCTCCCCTGATAAGCTCAGCTTGGCTCTTGAGAAGGCCCGGATCCCATACGAGTTTAACTTCGCGTTCATCACAGCGATCAGATTTGTGCCTGTGCTTGCTGATGAGGCCCAGTCGATCATGGACGCTCAGAGATCGAGGGGGCTGGAGCTTGATAAGGGCGGCTTCCTAACAAAGATCAGGAAATACATCCCCATTTTACTCCCCCTGATTATCAACTCCATTAGAAGGAGCCTGGATCTGGCCGAAGCGATGGAATCAAGGGCCTTCGGGGCGACGAGGGATCGCACGAATCTATTTGAGCTCGTGATGGAGGGCCGTGATTATGCCGTAATGGTGATCTCTCTTGTTCTTCTCGCTGCATTAATCTACATGAAGCTTTACCTGCCGCCCTTCGAGCCGTTGTTCCCCTATAGGGTACTCATATAATTACAATATGTTCTCTAGTGTTTAGGAAACCTTTAATATTTACTGTTTTTATTAAGACGGGATTTAGTATATACCGGGTGTAGAATATGGAGCCACGTAAGGTACAGAAAGTCGGATACTCAACCCTTTCGGTCTCACTCCCCATGAACTGGGCTAAAAAGGCTGGTGTAAAGAAGGGAGACTTAATTTTCATCTCTGAGGAGAGTGACGGTACTCTTAGGTTAACCACTGAGCAAGGAAAGGTCGAGGACAACACGGTCTATCTCGTTGACGTCGATAAATGCGATAACACGAAGTTGCTGGCGCGGGTGATAGTGGGGAACTACGTCCTTGGGCGGAACGTTATCAAGGTGGAGTCTGCTCGGAGACTAATGCGAGAGCAGATAGAGAGCATCAGAGAGGTGACGCAGCGGCTCCTGGGGATCGGCATCATCGAGGAGTCGGATAGGCACTTGCTCCTCCAGTGCTCTATAAATCCTAATACCTTCCCGTTGGAGACCGTCGTTCGCCGCCTCTTCGTTATTACGTCTATCATGTTCAAGGAGGTTCTCGATAGCCTTATTGACGGTGATTTGGAGTTGGCGAAGGACGCCATAGCCCGGGAGTATGAAGCTGACACGATCTACTGGCTCCTCGCCCGCCTCCTGGCCTCTGCCCAGCAGTCCAGGGTGATTTCAAAGAGCATTGGTGTCTCAGATCCCATGGATATCGTCCAGCACAGCATCATTGCATGGTACCTTGAGATGATAGGGGACAGGGTCAACAACATCGCTGAGAGTATTATCCGGCTGCAGCCGATAAGGCACGAGTCCGATGAAGACCTCATCGATCGCCTCACCCAGATAGGAATGATCGCTTTCACGATGTTCGACAAGGCGGTTAAGAGCGTCTTCGATAAGGACCTCACTGTGGCCAGCGACGCTGTTGACCTCTATGAGACTGTGGCCAGCGAGGAGAGTCGGCTCCTCAAGAGGTTCCAGAACGGCAGCAATCCGGATGTGGCAGCGTCTGTGAGTGAGATTGCGTGGGACCTGAAGATCATCGCTGAGCACAGCTCGGCTATAGCTGAGATTGCGATAGACAGCGTCCTGAATGGGGATAACGAGATCTGTCGGATCGTTGTCGAACCCTAGATCTCGTGTAATATAGTTTATTTTATCATCTTTATCCTTTTAGAAATAATATTTAGTCTTCTCGCCACGTTTTTTGGATCGAGAAGGTCAATTGTGCCTTACCCCCTATGTACTTAATATATGTTTTGCTAACAAAATAAATACTAGTATGTATATGGTTTCAACTCTTCGGGTTGGATTCGATTCTGCGTCACTAGCAATTATAAAATACCAATAGCGTTCCCTTAGGTTCAGAACCATGAGCTTCGTGAAAGAGGTCTCGACTTGGATTCTTGCAGGGATCGGTGGTGTGATCCAGTCCATAGATGAGGCCGAGATTGGGAGGATGATCGACGTGATCATCGCTGTTAGGGAGCATAAGATCCTGCTGTTGGGGACCGGGCGTAGCGGTTTCGTGGGGCGGGCGTTTGCTCTGCGGTTGATGCATCTTGGCTTCAATGTCTACGTGAGCGGTGAGACGATCACGCCGGCGTTGACGGCGGATGATCTTGTGTTGGTGATCTCGGGGTCGGGCACGACTACGACGGTGGTTGCTCAGGCTGAGGTTGCGAAGTCTGTGGGTTCGAGGGTGGTGGCGGTGACGTCGCATCTGGACTCTCCTCTGGGGAGGGTGGCTGATGAGGCGGTTCTGGTGAAGGGGAGGACGAAGATCGATCAGATCACTGACTACGAGGGGAGGCAGATCAGCGGTGTGTACGATAACGCTCCGTTGGGGACGATGTTCGAGCTGTCGGTGATGGTGTTCCTGGATTCGGTGATCGCGGCGTTGATGCAGCGGCTGGGTATCCATGAGATCGATCTGAGGGCGAGGCACGCGAACGCCGAGTGAGCGTG
>CAYONH010000015.1:0-7846 GCA_964405275.1 uncultured Candidatus Bathyarchaeia archaeon
GCCCGTCTACCTGTTCATCGACGACGGGAAGATCCAGATCAGGGACGCCAAGCACCTGTGGGGCACCGACGCCCTGGAGGTCCTCGACCTCATCAGGGATGAGATCGGCGACGACAACGTCAGCTCGGCCTCCATCGGCCCCGGCGGGGAGAACCTCGTCAGGTACGCCAACATCACCAACGACAGGCACCGACAGGCGGGTAGGACAGGGGTCGGCTGCGTCATGGGCTCCAAGAACCTCAAGGCCGTCGCCGTCAGAGGCACGGGGAGCGTCAAGGTCGCCGACATGGAGGGCACACTGGAGCACTGCAAGGAGCTCTACGACCTCTGCCAGGGCCCCCTCACAGGGGCCTACAGGAGCCTCGGCACCCAGGTGAGCGTCATGATCCACCAGAACCAGGCCGCCCTACCCACGCGGAACTGGCAGGAGTCGGTCTTCGAGTTCGCCGAGAAGATAGGCGGAGAGTACATCCACCCCCGGTGGGTGGTGAAGACCATCGCCTGCGCGGGCTGCCCCATCGGCTGCGACCACGTCTCCCTGGTCCAGGAGGACCCTGAGGGGGAGGTGCTGGCCAGCGTCGAGTTCGAGAGCCTCTACGCCCTCGGCTCCAACTGCGGGATAGGCCACTTCCCCGACGTTAACAAGGCGGTGGACCTCTGCGACAGGCTGGGCCTCGACACAATCAGCGCCGGCGTCACCATAAGCTGGGCCATGGAATGCTACGAGAAGGGCCTCCTCACGAAGGAGGACACCGACGGCCTGGAGCTCAACTTCGGCAACTCCGAGGCCCAGTTCGAGGCCATCGAGATGATCGCCTACCAGAAGGGTAAACTGGGGAAGCTCCTCGCCATGGGCACCAAGGCCGCCGCTGAGGAGCTGGGAGGAGACTCCTGGAAGTGGGCTATGCACAACAAGGGCCTAGAGTACCCCGGATACGACCTCAGGGGGCTCAAGATGTCCTGCCTCGGCTTCAACACCTCCAACAGGGGAGGCTGCCACCTCCGGAACAGCGCCTACGACTGGGACCTCAAGGGCAAGGTGGACAGGTTCACCGCCAGCGAGGAATACGGAGCCCTCGTCATGGCCAGGGACGACCAGTACAGCATCACCGACTCGCTGATCCTCTGCAAGTTCTCCAGGGGCGTCCTGGACACCTACGAGAAGTTCGCCAAGATCTACAACCTTGTCACCGGCTTCGACGTGACGGCCGAGGAGCTGAGGCAGGCCGGGGAGAGGATCTGGAACCTGGAGAAGGCGTTCAACGTCCGGGAGGGCTGGACGGTGAAGGACGACTACCCCGCCTACCGCATCATGAACGACCCTATCACAGCGGGCATCGCCAAGGGCCACCTGGTCACAGAGGAGGAGTTCAAGATGATGCACAAGGCCTACTTCAGGGAACGGGGATGGGCCGAGAACGGCGTCCCCACCAAGAAAAAGCTCAGGGAGCTGGGGCTCCACTATATCGCCGATGAGATCGGCGTGGAGGAGGCCTAGAGATGTCAGAACGGAGAGCCGTCTACTCGGACCCCGAGAAATGCACCGGCTGCAAGATCTGCGAGCTCGTCTGCTCGGGGGAGAAGGAGGGCGTGTTCAACCCCCTGCTCAGCCGCATCCGCACCATCAGGCTGAACACCATCGTGAACACATCGCTGGCCTGCCGGCTCTGCGACGACCCCACATGCGTCAACTCCTGCCCACGGAAGGCCCTGAGCCAGGACGAGACAACAGGCGTAATCAGCGTCGACGCGGATAAGTGCTCCGGGTGCGGATGGTGCATCGAGGCCTGCGAGTTCGGAGCCATAGCCCTTCCGTCGGACAGGAAGCACGTCATCATCTGCGACCTCTGCGGCGGTGAGCCTAGATGCGTGGACATGTGCCCCCAGGGGGCGCTGTCGCTTAAGAACGCCGAGGAGACCTCCCAGAACATGAGGAAGAAGGCGGTCTCTAACCTGCTCAAGGCCGACTAGGTGTACCTTTTACTCACTATCTCCTTCCTATGTTTAGACGCATCGATGCCCAGCTCCCTTGACAGGACCTCCGGGGAAGTCAGCTTCTCCAGGGCCGTGAACCAGGCCCCGGACTTGACGTCAGAGCAGGCAACCGACGTGCGCTTCACGGCTATTGCGTCCTCCGGGCACACCTTCTCGCACGTGGAGCAGTAGATGCAGTACTCCTCCTCGAGCACGGGCTTCCCGTCCTCACCTATCTTAAGTGCCTCGCTTGGGCAGGCGTCGACGCAGACCATGCAGCCCTCAGGGCACTTGGACACGTCCATGGTTGTCACCCCGTCGAAGGGCCTCTCCACCTCGATGAGTGCGTAAGGGCAGGCAGTCACACAGCGCTTGCAGTAGATGCACTTCGCCTTATCGACGACAACACCCGTGATAATGGTCTCACCGTCGTCCGTCAATGTCTTGACCTCGATGGCGTCGACAGGGCAGGACTCCTGGCATACAAGCTCGCAGTCAATGTTGCACCCCAAGGCATCCACGGTTATCGTCTTCCTGAGGGTGGGGATCGCCTCGAAGGTCACGACCGGTGGCTCCTCCGCTCCCTCAACGGTCACGTTCAGGGCGCCCGAAGGGCAGAAGACTGCGCAGGTCCCACCCATAACACACTTGCTAGCGTCTATGGTGACCTCAGGCCTCTTGACGAGTCTGCCGTCCTTGACGGTCGCCTCTGAGAGGGTTATCGCCTCCTTGGGGCAGATGTCGGCGCAGATCCCGCATCCGAGACATCCCTCCCTGTCGAGGATCCGCTCCTGTGTCTTGGTTATGTACCTCTGGGTGAGCCTCGAGCTTCTCCGTGTCTCCCTCTGACTGATCTCCCGCGGCGTCTCCGGTGCCTCCATGTATCTTGTCGATCACTCCCTGCACGCTGGTCCTGTGCATGTCCAGGGCCAGCTCCTCTGGCTCCGCCCCGAGGGCGAGGAGTAATATCTCCGGGTAATACAGGACGGGGGTTATGAATCTATCGCCCGCATCATCCCTCACGAGCCTCTGGATGACGTCGTACTGGAACATGCAGTAAGGACAGACCACCGACATGC
This sequence comes from uncultured Candidatus Bathyarchaeia archaeon, assembly GCA_964405275.1. Classification (GTDB taxonomy): domain Archaea; phylum Thermoproteota; class Bathyarchaeia; order TCS64; family TCS64; genus BS750m-G28. Next base: position 3,054 of record CAYONH010000015.1, read on the forward strand.
AGTCGGCTCCGGCACGTTTCACCCACCTGAGCTTGTAGCGGACTAGCTCTTTGCCCGTGTCGCTGTCGGCGAGGTTCGTCCCCGCTCCGCAGCACATGTTGCTCTTGTAGTAGGGGACGCTCGTCGCCCCGGTGAGCTCTATAAGCCTATCCAGAAGCACCGGCCTGACGGGGTCGTCGACCTCAAGGTATGAGTTGGGGCGGAGGAGGTGGCACCCGTAGTGGGCAGCTACTTTCAGCCCCTCAAGGGGCCTCTCGACGGCATCTGAGATCTTCTCGAAGCCGATGTCGTTCGTGAGGACCTCGACGAGATGACGCACTTCGATGGAGCCTCTGTACTCCCTGCCGACTCGTCCAAGGCGCTCGTTGATGGTCGACCTGAGGCCGTCATCCTGCTTCAGGGAGACGTTGACGGTCTTCAGCGTCTCGAAGCAGCCGTTGCACAGGGTCAGGATGTTGAGGCCCATCTCCTCGGCTATCGTCAAGTTCCGTGCCGCTAGGCTGGTCCACGCCGTCTGATCGATGGACTTCAGGGAGGGGTCCGGGCAGCAGCCGGTGCCTGGCATCTCGACGAGCTCCACCCCGAACCTCTCGAGGAGAGCCTTGGCCGAGGACTCCATGTAGGGCATACGGATGGGGATCATGCACCCTAGGAAAAGCGCGTACTCCAGCTTCAGCCGCCCTCCTTGCATTCGAGGAGGTCCATGAACTTCGTGCCACGCACAAGCTCCCTGATCTCCTCCGCGGCGACGGGGTCGAGGTCACCAAGGCTCAGTTTGTTACGTGTCATTAGAGTGGACGAGGTGATCGGCGCCAAGCGCCCCGTCTCCGCCACCATCCTGATGTTCTCCATATACCCCTCCGGAGGGTTGACTCCCGCGCTTACAGCCATGTTCCGGAGGTCCACGATGAGCTCCGAGAGGCCCACCCCCTGGGGACACGTCTCGCTGCAGAGGTGGCACTGGGCGCAGAGCCAGATGGCCTCGCCCTCGAGAACGCTATCCCAGTCTCCCATGACCAGCTCCCTGACGAGCCTCCGGGGATGGAAGCCCTCGGTGACCCGCGCCACGGGGCAGCCGCCCATGCAGACGCCACACCCGAAGCATAGCCTCGCCTTGCCCATCACGGACTCCCTCATCTCACCGCCGACCTCCACTGGCACGGACTCAGCCTCCCCGCTTCAGCAGCCTCTCCAGGAAGGGCCTCGCCTTCTCGTTCTCAGCCTGGATCCGATCCACGCCAAGCTCCTCAATGTGGGCCACCATCTCCTTGGTGATGCGGGCGTAGAACTCGCCCTCGGAGGCGGAGAACCACTCGAGCCTCAGCCTGTCCGGGCTGACCCCCCCTGCCTCCAGTATCTTGAACAGGGGCTTGATGCGCTTCTCTGCGTTGTAGTTCCCGGTGATATAGTGGCAGTCCGCGAAGTGGCAGCCCGAGACCATCACCATCCCGGCGCCTTTCAGGAACGCCTCGTAGACCCAATCCCTCTTCACCCGGCCGCTGCACATCACCCGGATGGGGCGGAGGTTCGTGGGGAACTGGTGGCGGCTGATCCCCGCGAGGTCGGCCCCGGCGTAGCTACACCAATTGCAGAGGAAACCCAGTATCTTCTCCTCGGGGTTCTCCTCGAGGCCGGCGTGGATCTGGGCGATGACCTGGGCGTCTGTGAAGTGCTGCTGGGTGAGGGCGTCCTGCGGGCAGTCGGCGACGCAGGTCCCGCATCCGTGGCACTTGGCGGGGGTGACAACGGCGGGCTGCCCTTCATCGACGGTTATCGCCCCGTAGGGGCACTTGGTGACGCATACACCGCAGCTGGTGCACCTCTCGGGGTCGACGTATGCAACGATGGGCTCGATCTCCCACTCGTCCTGGGACAGCACCCGGGCCGACCTGGCGGCCGCCGCGCTCCCCTGGGCGACGCTGTAGGGTATGTCCTTGGGCCCCTGGGCCGCCCCCGCGAAGAAGATGCCGTCTGTGGCGGCGTCCACGGGTTTCAGCTTGGGGTGGGACTCGAGGAAAAAGCCGCTGCCGTCGGTGGAAACAGTGAGGGCCTGGGCGAGTTCCTTGGTCCCCTCGCTGGGCACGGCTGCCTGGGAGAGCACAGCCATCTGGACCTCCAGATCCAGGGGTCGCCCGCTGGAGAGGTCCTCCATGGAGATGATGAGGTTCTTGGACTCGGGGTCCTCGAAGATCTCGTCGGGGTGGCCCCTGATGAACTTGATGCCCATCTCCCTGGCCCGGCGGTAGAACTCCTCGTAGCCCTTGAAGTTGGTGCGCATGTCCATGAAGAGGACGTAGATATCCATCCCGGGGAAGTGGTCCTTCAGGAGCACCGCGTTCTTCAATGTGTACATGCAGCAGAATCCGCTGCAGTAAATCTGAGCCCTCTCGTCCCTGGAGCCGACGCAGGTGATGAAGGCCACGGTCTCCGGCTCCTTCCTGTCAGAGGGTCTCACGACGTGGCCGAAGGTCGGGCCAGCAGCGTTCACCATCCTCTCGATGCCCATGGCGGTGACAACGTTGTCGTAGACCCCGTAGCCGTACTCCTTTATCCCGCTGGGATCGTACATGTCGAACCCGGTCGCCACGGTGATGGCCCCCACGTCAAACTCGATGTCCTTGGGCTCCTGGCTGAAGTCGATGGCGTGCCTCCCCTGCTCCTTGCAGGCTTCGACGCACTTGTAGCACTCGATGCAGGCGTCCATGTCGATGGTGTAGCGCAGTGGGATTGCCTGGGGAAACTCGACGTGGATGGCCTTCCTGGGGCCCAGCCCCTCCTCGTAGACGCTGGGGACCTCGATGGGGCATGAGACGGCGCACTCGCCGCAGCCGTTGCAGGCCTCGGTGTCCACATACTTCGGCTTCCTATGGACGGTCACGTGGAAGTTGCCGATGTAGCCCTCAACCTTCTTCACCTCCGAGTAGGTGAGGAGCTCAATGTTCGGGTGCTGATCCACCTCCACCATCTTAGGGCCGAGTATGCAGATGCTGCAGTCCAGAGTGGGGAATGTCTTGTCCAGCTGAGCCATCTTCCCCCCGATGGTGGACGACCGCTCCACAAGGTACACCCGGTGCCCCATATCCGCCAGATCGAGGGCGGTGTGGATCCCCGCCACGCCTCCCCCGATCACAAGGGAGCTGGGCGTCACCGGCACCTTCAGTGTGTCCAGTGGAGCCAGGTAGCGGGCCTTGGCCACCGCCATCGCCACCAGGTCCTTGGCTTTCTCCGTGGCCTCCTCGGGCATCCCGTGGTGGCACCAGCTGTCGAACTCCCGGATGTTGGCCATCTCAAACAGGAAGGGGTTGATCCCCCCCGACTCTACGCACTTGCGGAACGTGGGCTCGTGCATCCTGGGGCTGCAGGCTGCGACGACCACTCGGTTGAGGTTGTGCTCCTTGATGTCTTTCCTGATCATCTCCTGGCCCGGATCGGAGCACATGTACCTGTAGTCCTTGGAGACCACGACCCCCGGTAGATCCGAAGATCCTGCTGCCACGTCGGGGCAGTCCACGACGGCAGCTATGTTCAGCCCGCAGTGACAGACGTACACGCCGACCCTTACTTCATCAGGCTCCAATCATCTTCACCTCATCTTGTCATAACTTAGAGACTCCAGAGAAAACCCGAAAGGAGAGATCGGCGTGCTTAACGAGTAATGAGGGATGTCGACGTTCAGAAACAATATAATAATTATGGGAATATAGAATATATATTAAATTCGCGCTGGATTCTGGTCACAAGCTTTTATCACACCCTAAGTTCATTCTGTCAAGGGAAATGACCGCCACCGCCTTCGACGCCCTCCACCCGAGGATACAGTCCGGCCTCAGGGAGCTGGGGATCAGCGAACCCACGCCTCCCCAGGAGAAGGCTATAGGCCCCATCTCCGGTGGGAAGAGCGTGCTCCTCGTCGCCCCGACGGCCAGTGGCAAGACGGAGGCGGCCCTCCTGCCCATATTCGACGCCCTGCTGAAGGCGCCCAATCCGGCTGGGGGGATCGAGGTGGTCTACGTGACGCCCCTCAGGGCCCTCAACAGGGACATCCACAAGCGCCTCATGTTCTGGGCGGAGCACCTCGGGATACCGGTCCAGATCAGGCACGGCGACACCTCCCAGAGGGATAGACGGAGGCAGATAGCCAGCCCGCCGAGGCTTCTCATCACCACGCCGGAGACCCTGCAGGCTATCCTGCCCACGAAGAGCATGCGGGGGAATCTGGAGAGCGTCAGGTGGGTCGTCGTCGACGAGATACACGACCTCGCAGCATCCAAGAGGGGCGCCCAGCTCACCCTGGGGCTGGAGCGGCTGGAGCGATGCGTCAACGGCCCCCTGCAGAGGATCGGCCTCTCAGCCACAGTGGGGAACCCCGAGGAGGTCGCAAGCTTCCTGGGAGGCGTGGACCCAGTCGAGGTCCTAGTGGTGGAGGTGGACAAGAACTACAGGTACACCGTCGAGTTCCCTGAGCCCGCCACTGAGGACTTCGACCTCGCTGACGACCTCGCAACGACTCCTGAGGCGGCTTCGAGGCTCCGGAGGATCAAGGAGCTCGTGGGGGGGAAGAGGTCGACCCTAATCTTCGTCCAGGGGCGGGGCCAGGCGGAGAGCCTGGGTCACAAGCTGGGGAAGATGTACCCCTACGTCGAGGTCCACCACGGCAGCCTCTCACGGGAGCAGCGCCACGACATCGAGGACCGCTTCAAGGAGGGGGACCTGAAGGGCATCGTCTGCACCTCCACCCTCCAGCTGGGCATCGACATCGGGGAGGTCGACTTCTGCATCCAGTACCTGAGCCC
>CAYONH010000015.1:7946-14926 GCA_964405275.1 uncultured Candidatus Bathyarchaeia archaeon
GGGAGGAGGAAGGGGAGGATGTACTACTACGAGAACCTTGGAATGATAGCGGACGAGAAGCGCTACCCGTTCATAGACGTCGTCACGGACAGGGTGATAGGCACCGTGGGGGACGAGTTCTGGACCTTACGCGCAAGGCTGGGGCTCAACGTCATCCTGAAGGGGCGCGTCTGGAGGATACTCCAGATCGACGAGGAGAGGGGCGTCCTACACGTGCTCCCGTCCCAGGACCCCCTGGGGGCCCTCCCCGGATGGGACGGGGAGCTCATACCGGTCCCCAAGGAGGTGGCGGGGGACGTGGGAGACCTCCGCCAGAGGATAGCGGAGGAGATGGAGAGCCTCGGCTCGAAGGAGAAGGTCATCGAGGCCCTCACCAAGGAGCTGAAGGCCGACGAGGCAGCCCTGAAGTCAGCGGCGGATGAAGTGGAGGCCCAGATGAAGGCGGGATTCGCCATCCCCACGAGGAACCGCATCCTCCTGGAGGCCTACGACAAGTACCTCGTCATCCACAGCAGCTACGGGGAGAGGGTCAACAAGACCCTGGGGGCCATCGTCGACGCCGTCCTCTCCGACCACGACCTCGTCTACATCTGGTGGAACGACCCCTACCGAATCCTCGTGGAGGCCCCGAGGCGCCTCGACAAGTTCGACCTCAGGAAGATCCAGGAACTCCTCTTCCCCCTCTCCGATGAGGAGCTGGACAGCCGGCTCACCGAGTTCATGGAGGCCCGGTTCCCCTTCGGCTACAAGATGAAGTTCATCGCCGAGAGGTTCGGAGTCATCCCCCGAGGGAAGACCCTGGATGCCCGGACCCTGGAGAACCTCTACCTCAGGTTCAAGGACACCCCCATATACAGGGAGACCCTCCGGGAGGCCCACCAGGAGAAGCTGGACCTAGCCACCGTGAAGGAGATCATGGCCGGGGCAGCCTCCGGGGAGATCGAGGTGGTGGGCGTCATGGCGGAGGCCCCGAGTCCCCTCGCAAAGCACATCCTCATGGAGTACGCCGACGTCGCGGAGCTCATGGAGGCCGAGATCTCCGGGGGCGACCAGATCGAGTACATGAGGAACAGCATCCACTCGAGGCTGGTGGACCTAGCCTGCATGAACTGCGGGGAGTGGAGCTCAAGGAGAAGGGTCCGAGAGTTCGAGGAGCGCCCCACCTGCGGGAACTGCGGCTCCGGGCTCCTCGCCGTCCTGCGCAGGTATCAGGATTCGGAGGCGTTCCTGGAAACATTCAACAGATGGAAGGACGACGGATCCATCTCCGAGGAGGAGAGGGACCTCCTGACGAAGAGCAGGAAGACAGCGGACATGGTCCTCTCCTACGGCAGGAAGGCCGTCGAAGCCCTCATGGTCAGAGGAGTCGGCCCAGTCACATCCTACCAGGTGCTCTCGAAAATGCAAAGAGACGAGAAGGAGCTCTACTCGGACCTGCTCAAGGCCAAGATACAGTACATGAAGACCCGCCAGTACTGGGACGATAAATAGGGAAGTTACCCCTCGACGTCGAGGGCAAAGTTCCTGTGGGCTATGGCGGCGCCCGCGTTGAGTGCCGCAGCTATCTGTATGACCTCAGCGACCTCCTCCTTAGTCGCCCCTGCCTTCAGTGCCGCCTTGGTGTGGCCCACGATGCAGTAGGGGCAGCGCGTGAGATAGGTGCACGCCACGGCGACCAGCTCCTTGGTCTTCTTGTCCAGCTTGCCCTCGGCGAAGACCTTCCGGTTCCAGTCTCCGAATGCCTTCATGACCTCGGGGTCGAAGTGCTCGTTGACGCTTGAGTCCCTCTCCTTAGGATAGTAGTAATCCATGGCACAGCACTCATTTCCGGACACCTATAAAATTTGCCATCTGTCCGAGGTCAACCCAACAACTCTGATAGCGCTGAGACTGTGTTCTCTATACCGTTAGAGAAGCCCTTCGAGTTGATCTCTGCGAGATTATCTGCGTACGCTGGATCGGAGAGAAGCTCGTCAGCCACCCTCAGGATGGTGTCCATGCTCAGATCTCTCTGGTGGACCAGCTCCGAAAAGCCCAGCTCCTTGGCCCTGTTGGCGTTGACGTACTGCTCCGTGTGGCTGGGCGTGGGCACGATCATGGCGGGCTTCCCGTAGCAGATGCTCTGCATGATGGTATTATGCCCGCCCCTGCAGACCACGAGGTCGCAGGCCTTCAGGTACTCGAAGCGGTCCAACACCCACGGGATCGTCGTCAAGGCCCCCGACCGGGAGGGAGTCGAGCCGCCATCTGGCCTCCCGAGGGACATGACCACCCGGTAGTCGTCCGATAAACCCTCGAACATGGGCCTCAGCAGCCTCACGAGGGGCTCCCTCTCCTGGGTCGGCCCGCTTATCGCCGCATAGATCAGGCGCTGCCCCCCAGAGGCTCCGGCCTCCTCCCTCACCCTCCCCGTGTCATCAACATCCCCAGGCCTCTTGGGAAGGATGAAGCCCACCATTCTGACCAGACGCTTGTATGGCTTGGGTATCCGGAGGGAGCCGCGGCTAATCGTGTAGGGCTCGGGGAAGTCAGGTATCAGTATCACATCGCTCGCCGCCCAGCCCCTCCCGAGCAGCGTGAGAACGCTCCCGTCGACCAGCTTGAAGAGCGAGCCGTTGAACCCCCTACGGGGGATGATGGGCATGAACTGGTTGAGCATGAGGGCGACGGGCAGCCCCAGGAGCTTCCCAGCGATGACCGATGACAATCGGGTGTCGGAGAGCACGACGTCAGGCTTGAACGCCTTCATGTACTCTATCTCGGCGGTGACCTGCTGCATGAAACGGGGCACGGCTGAGACGCCCTGTGAGATGGCCGACGCCCGCATATCCACACGCCCCGTCGAGTCGGACTCCAGGCTCAGGGGAGGGCTCGAGACGACCTGGAACCCCCGCCTCCTGACGTAGTCCACGCCCTCGAGATACGTGGAGAACATCACCTCAGCGCCCCGGCCCCTCAGCTCCTCGGCGATGGGGAGGGCCCTCCCTACGTGGCCCAACCCGATGCCGCATGGGCTGAAGAAGACCCTAGCACCGCTGAAGTCGTCCAAACCTAACTCCCCGTACTCAGAGCTCCACCCTCTTGACCTCTCCCCTCGGCTCCTCCTCAGAGAAGATTATCGCCTGGAACTTTGAAACCTCGATGCCCTGAAGGAGCCATGCGTCCGGGGGGAGCCGCGCCTTCATGCAGCACTGGCTCAGGAACTCCTCGGCGTCCCAGCCCCACTCCACGGGCACCTGAGGGAGGAGGAGCCCCCTGTTCCCGCCCCTGGAGATTATCAGGCCGTCCCTCCCGACCTCGACCTCCCCCAGATAATCCTCGGGCCTCCCCACGGAGACCCCCTCGGGGGGCGTCAGGACGCTCACCTCGACCGCGATCGAACCCATCTCGTCATAGATTACCCTGGGGAACCTGGGGTCCCTCAGGGCGGCACTGACGGCGGAGTCCACAACTGCCTCCACGAGGGGCTTCGTCGGATACGGTAGGCCGATGCAGCCCCTGAGCCTGTGGGAGTCGCCCTCGACCACCCTCAGGGTTACGAAGACCCCGCACTCCGTCTTCAGATGCTCCGGGGCATCGTCTGGCACAACTGCATTGCCCTCCCTGAGCTGGAACTCGATTGCCCTCCTCGCCAGACCGACGAGGTACTCTCCCTCCTCATCTGAAAGCTCGAACACCACGGCGAACACCCCTCAAACCCACGTACAGCCTGAAACCTATAAATCCTGTTCGGATTCACGAGGTCTAAGTGCAGCTAGCTCACGGGCTTCATCGACGGTCGCCTGAATGTTCCTCCAGTGGCTCCCCCTCCAGAAGACCTTCCCACACGAATCGCAGACCCAGAACTCATCGTAGGCCTCAAGGGTGCCCGCGGGGACCTTGCCGGTCAGCTCATCCTTGACGACCTGACTCAAAGACCCCCCACATACGGGACACCTGGAACTATACGGATTCAGTTCAAGGTGGAAACGCCTCGCAACAGACGCCAACCTCTCGGCGTCACCATCACCCACCACGATGAACGCGTCCAGACCAGCCCTCTGAGCCTTCCTGAAGAGTAGGTCATCTCTCGTAAGTAGTACAGAACCACCCTCAGCGGCACGCCCCAGGAGCTCGTCATCGGGAAGGTTCTGAACGTACTCGGCGTAGTATCCGCATATCCTCAGCCAACGGGCCAAGGAGCCTAGCATTCCGTCGAGGAGGAACTTGGGACTCATCTGATCCATTCACCAGAGAAGGGAAGATATCTACAGAGTAGTGCCTCACATTGGAATAAAGGGTTGGCTGTCCACCACGCGCTTAGAACCCGGCTCTACAGTCCTCGCAGATGAGCTCACTGTCTATGAACCTGAGGTTGTTGGAGTACTGTTCGCACCGGCTGCAGTAGCCCACGAGGGAGGGCCCAGCCCTGGAGTCAACGCTCTGGATCCTGGAGCGCTCCCTGACAAGGTCGATGAGGGTCGGCATAAGGCGCAGGAGGTCCTTGTCGGTGATTACACCCTCCAGCTGACCCTTGTATGACACGCCCAGCCTCCTTATGCTCTGACGGTCCATCATCTTCATCGCCTCCTCCAGGGAGGTCTCGGCGTCCACCATCTTCAGGGGAGAGGTCATCACGTCCCCGACCTTCACATCACCGGGGACGGAGCCCTTCGCAATGACACGGTAGACCAGATCCCTCTCGGTGACGATGCCCACGGGCTTCTCCAGCTCATCGTAGACGACGATGGCCCCGATCTTCTGCTCGCTCATGACCTTGGCAGCATCCACAACACTGTAGCCCTCGTCTACGCCTATCACGGGACTGGACATGGCCTCGCGGACCACCAACTTGGCAGAGAGATCGAAGTCCAAGCGCATTACACCAACCGAGAAAAACTCCGCCGGATATTTAAACTAGAGTGTATGGCTGAACGACACAGACTATGGACACCAATCATGAGCCGTACTCGCTTAGGCTGCGTTGATCCTTCACGGAGGTGACTGTGACCTGCACGTAGGGCCCATCCGAGCCAGCGTATCTCTTCGAGGCACTCTTAGCCACCACAAGGCGGTCGTCTGTATAGGCCACACCGTTCAGCGCGTCGAGGATCGACTTCTCCAGGTTGTCAAGATCGGGGGTGGTGGGGACCCAGAAATCGAGCCGACGGCTCTTCGGCCGGGGCATGTAGAAGATCAAAGAGACCACCACCGGCCAGTCGGATGCCGCCTCGAAGTGCTTGGAGGCCTCCTCCTTGACCTTCGTTTCCCACTCCTTCACCCTCTTGGGCGTGAAGGCGAACCTCCTCTTACCCTTGGTGACAACCCGGGCACGGGCCTTGGGGACAGCCTTACCCTCAACCCTGAACTGGACCCTACGCATACCCAGAACCTCCAAGCATAGAATCAGGCGACAAGACCTGCATGGACACTACTACACGGGAATTCTAATAAGACCTTGGAGGAGGCCTCAGGCCACGTACCTGGAGACGGCCTTACACTGAGGGCATACCACGGCCTGGTTCTCGTGCTGGTCAGGAGAGTCAACGTGGATCCAGTTCCCGCAGTCTCCGCACTTGAATAGGAACGCGTCATCCCCCCCGTTGCCATCAGAGCACCTGAGGACGGACTTGGACTCGCAGAGGGAGTTGGAGACCACAGGCCTCTTGACCCCCAGCCTTGAGGCCTTCTGCCTGATGGCGTTGGCGGACCTCTCTGGGAAGGCGGTGTTGATCTCGTCGAAACCCCTCCCGGAGATATAGAGGACTCTAAGCATATCCATCTCCTCGTCCGTCCAGAGCCTCCTATTCAACATGCAGAGCTTCAACTACCATTACATTTCTGAGTAAAGCGAGCGGGCCAGCCTCTACCTTGGCGCCCACACAATCATCTCGAAGACGAGATGGCCCTACGTTTTTCCGAAGGAGATCACGTCCAAGGCTTACCCATGGAAGAGCTGTCTCCTGTTGATCTTTTTGACTACCCTCAGGCGGTATGGTCCACCTAGGCAATAGAACAGGGTAAATTCTTTAATATGGTTCTGTTGCATGAAAACAACATAATCGAGGTCCCTGTAGATTTTCTCTTATCTATGTTTTGTCTCTACGGTGTTAAGAACATCTCAGACATATGGGACATCCCGAGCGTTGTGCTGGGCGGTTAAATGAGACCCCCAATAATGCATTCAGGTTAACAACAAAGCCCAAGAACGACTAACTGTAACATTGAGGATAACACCCCCAGGAAAGCCGCTTAGGTGACAACTGCACGATATGGCCGTTTCACAAAAGGTTTAATGGATGCCTTCCTAGTCATACAGGAATGCCCATGGAGATCCAGTACACATCAGAGCCAGAGGTCAACGAACCCATACTCATCGCAGCCTGGCCGGGAATGGGCTACCTCGCGAAGATATCAGCGGACTACCTGCGCCGCCGCCTCAAGGCCGAGCTCTTCGCAGAGATAAGCTACTACCAGAACACGATAATATACAGGGACAGCCTAGCCGAGCTACCCATGTTGAGACATCGCTTCTACTCTGTTCCCGGCAAGGACATACTCATCTGCGTGGGAGACGCCCAGCCTTCGACGCCCGAGGAGGCGATGAAGCTGGCGGAGACCGTGGTGGAGTTCGCCGTCAAGTACAATGTCCAGCGTATCTACACGATGGCGGCGTACCCGAGCGACTACTCCGATGAGCCCCACGTGTACGGGGTCTACACCGATGAGGGGCTCAAGGAGGAGCTAGAGAGATGCGGGGTGAGCTTCCTCGAGGGCGAGGGGGCGGTGAACGGGCTCAACGGGATACTCATCGGCGTCGCCAAGCAGAGGGGAATAGACGGAGTCTGCCTCATGAGCGACATCCGGTACGCCAACGTCCCCCAGCACCTCTCCTCGAAGGCCGTGCTCGAGAAGCTGACTGCCATCCTGGGGCTGGAGATAGACACCGCTCAGCTGGTGAAGCGGGCGAAGAAGATAGACGCCTCCATCCAGAGAAACCT
>CAYONH010000015.1:15026-19387 GCA_964405275.1 uncultured Candidatus Bathyarchaeia archaeon
ATGATGGTCCCAAGGATCGTGGAGACCCCTCTCCTACGCTTACTAAACATAATATTTGTAATACGCATTATTCTGCCTCCGACTGTGCACCTTCACCGCAACCGCGTCACCCGGTTGCAAGGCATCAGGCGAGAAATGTATCTCGATCTCAACGAGACTCCCCGAAGTAACAGTGTTGTTAAAGTTGCTGCAGAAAGAGTATGTGGAGCTACTGACGTGACTAGCGTTGGCGTATACGTCCACGATTATGTCGACATCGCCGTAGTTGTAGACCCAGATAGACATGTTTTGTCCGTTGCTGGTGTTCGTCGCATGCTCAACCACGAAACGTTCCACGATCTCGTTCATGAGATCCAGAGTGCCGTTGATGTAATCGTTCGCGATGACGGTGGAAGCCCCCGAAGCGTAGGACCAGATGGCCCCCCCGATAGCGATAACGACAGCTGAGAGAATGATGGTGGCTATGACAGGGGAGAGTGCCCTCCGCTTTCTTATCCGCGCCATCATGTAATCACCCAAACGTGCTGCCCCCCATGTTGATGTTCGAGACACCCCAGACCCCAAGGACCGAAACAAGAGTCAGAAGGATCGCGAACTTGAAACCGGCAGAGACCCTGCCCGAAGTAATCTTCCCCGTGACGAGCCCCAGAACCCAGCTGTGGAGGGCGAGGGGAGTCAGCAGTACCTTGTAGAGGGAGACGGACGCGATGGATACTCCCAGGCTTCCCATGCCCGTGAAGAACTGTAGGAACATGACGGTGGTTCCCGTCAGCAGGGCGGCGCCGATGAACGGCACGATAGTCAGGGGCATGAGTACAGCGCTCTTCTCATCTTCCAAGCTTTTCGTGGACTCAGCGAACGACGCCAGTGTCTCAAGGCTCTCTTCGGTGCCTCCGCCTACCTCGATCGTATCGATAAGTAGGTAGATGTTGATCAACGCCAGCCAGTTCCGCATGTCCTCCCTGAACTCCTCATAGATCTTCCTAAGCGGGATACCCCAGTTCAGCTTCATACTGATCTTCTTGAGATGCTTGGAGAATTGTCCATAGTCCCTATCTGACAATGCGTGGATACACCTCTCCGGACTCAGACCGCTCTTACGGGTCTCCACAAGGTCCCTGAGGAACGCGTTAATCCCATCAAGGGTCTTCCCCTCTCTCCCAATGAAATAGGAATCAGCGATGAACCCGGGGATGGCTATTACTATCAATGTGATGGCTAGACCAAGCGAGGCCTCGGTTCCTTCAGCAAGCTTGAGCATATTCACAAGAGCATTTAGCAGGTTGCTAAATATGGGCGACATAAGGAATGTTTCATTGAATATGGGAAGGACCAGCTGCGACCCGACTATCAACCCTATTGGTAGGAACGCCGCCCAGATCTTGTATACCTTCCAGTTTGAGACGGGATAGCTGATCTGAGCTGTGTCTCCAAAATAGATGAAGACCCCTGACAACGAGGGCATGATTATGAAGGAGAACATGAAGAACTGGTCAGGCGAAATACCTCCCCCCATCGAGGGCATCGCTAGACCTACAACGTATATCAGGAAGAGCCCGAGCACCCCGAGGATGCCTATGATCGTGTAGGCCTCCATGAGCATCCCCATGTTCTCACCCAATCCCTTGATCCTATTGCCGAGGGTCCGGAACATCGAGTCGGTCTGGTTGAAGAGATAGTGGAGCGTGTCACCACCAGTCCTGACAGTCGACGCGTAGCCTAAGAGCAACTCCTTGTACTCCTTGATGTCCACGACCTTCGCTGCCTGCTCCATTGCAGTAATGGGGTCTACGCCCTGAGAGATGACAATAGTCTCGATCCTACTGACCTCATTCTGCATGTTCGGCAGGAGGTCCATTTTACCTAACCTGAGAATGCTCTCGAAAGGAGATAACCCACCGCTGGTCATAGTGCTGATATACATCGAAGCGTAGGGGATCTCAATCTGTAGACCAGCCATCCGATTTGAGGCGGCTGTTTTTGGTATGGAAACCCCTATGACTATCACCACTACAGGGATGAGGGCCAAAATGGGGATGTACAGGACCCCGCTCACGGGGAGCAGGTCAAAGAGGGGAAAAATCCCCATGAAACCCATAATCGAGAGTATAACCAGTGCGCCAGTAGTTAGGAAAGCTGCGAACCCGACGTAACTGAAGTAGACATCTGGATGAATCTTCATATAGGCAGCGTCGAGGTCTTGCTCTGTCCCCTTAAGTAAACTTGAGAGCTTCTCCCCGAACCAGCCGAAATAGGCGAAACAGATGTCACGTATGTTCATCTTCTATACCTTATCCACCGGTCTCCGCCACTTCCTCCAACGGCATGCTCTCATCGCCATCCCCATCAGACAGGGTCTCCTTGCCGTCGGTTTTTCCAAGGTAACCCTTCATCTCCACCAGTAATTCCGTTAGATCCAGATCTGATTCAACATCTGCGGGAGCTGGAGGAGCCGCAACATCTTCACTCTGCTCCACTCCCTCCAATGATGCTTTCGCATCGCGATCTTCACCATCCAGAGTTTCCTGAAGATCAGGTAATTCCGTTAGATCCAGCTCTGATTCATCGTCAGGAGGGATGGGAGGAGCCTCAGCATCTTCTTTCTTCTCCGCCTCTTCTATCGGCACAGCCTCATCTGGATCTTCACCTGGCAGAGTGTCCGGGAGATCAGGTAGCTCCTTTAAATCTAGATCTGAATCAACATCATCAGAGATGGGAGGAACCTCAACCTCTTTTTCAAGACCTTCTGATTTAGCAGGTGGAGTCTTCTTTACGCTTTTCTTAGACTTGCCCTTCTTCTTTGGTTTCTTCGAATCTTTCTGCTCTCGTTCCTTATTGTAATAAGAGAGTATCTTCTCGGCCACTTCTTCTTGGGCACGGATTCCGCTAGCCACTATCTCCTGGAGGAACTCAGTCCTTTTATCCAGCTCCATCAGAAGCTGGTGCTTGGACTTGCCCGACGATTCAGAGATACGCTCCAGGAGGACGCTGTCCTCGAACCAGGTATCGAAGGTGTCAGTCCGTGGGTTCCAGACGCCAACCTCGCGGTAGTTGTCGTAATCCTCGATCTCCCATATCGTCCTCACGCGACGCCCAAAGGACAACCCGTGTTTCTCCTGGGGGAGCTCGATACGCTGGACGTGCAGGGCGCTATTCATGAGTGGGATGTAGACCTTAGCGACGTTCATCGGAGGAGAGGTCAGACGTTTGACAACGTTGGTGATGCTGTCAGCGTGCATGGTACAGAGCCCCCCGTGACCGGTGGCCAGTGCCTGGAAGAGGGTGTAAGCCTCTTCTCCCCTGACCTCGCCGACTATGATATAGTCTGGCCGGTACCTCAGGCTCACCTTGACCAGGTCGAAGATGTTAATGGAGTTAGAAGCCCCTTGACCGAACTGGAAGCTCTCCCTGCTGTTGAGCTGGGTCCAGTTCGCAAGAGGCGGAGAGAGCTCCGGGACCTCCTCGACGGTAACAATCTTGTCGTTACCTGACATGAGGCTGAGCAGCGCGTTCAGCATGCTCGTCTTACCGGCTCCCGTGCCCCCTACGATCATGAAGCTCATCTTGTACTCAAGGATCAACCAGAAGTAAGCCGCTATCCTCTCGTCCAGGGTGCCAACTTTTATCATGTCTACAATGCTGAAGGGCTCAGCCCTGAACTTCCTGATACAGAAGGTGCTCCCCTTCATGGAGACCTCGTTCATGAAAGTGGCTGCGAGCCTGTGCTTCTCCGGGAGCATGCCGTCCATGAGCGGAGATGCGCTTGAGATATGTTTGCTACACCTGTGAGCAAGTTTGATGAGGAAGTCATTTGCGATCTGCTCATCTACGAACCGTATGTTCGATGGAATGCTCTCATAGATCCTGTGCCATATGTAGATGGGCGTGTTCAGTCCGTTGTAGCTCACGTCCTCAATGTTTGGATCGAGCATGATGGCGTGAAGAGGCCCATATCCAGCTAGATCACGTACAATATAGTAGAATAGCTTCTTCCAGCCAGCCTGAGTGAACTGACCCAGCGCCCTATAGTACTTTTCGGCAACCCTTCCCGCTTGGTCGAAGATGTAGTCCTCGGGGCTCATGTCCATGTTCGTCGGGGCGTCCATCTCCTTGCTCAGGATCTTCATAATCTTCTTGAAGGACTTGTACTCCTCGTCAGACAGAGGAAGCTCATCGACGAAGTAATGGAGGCCTTCCCCTAATGATGGGGATTTGACAATCTTGATCCTGGCCATGGGCTTGTGAACTTGATAATCCTCGACTACCTCATATTTCCTGCTTAACTTTGAAATCTCTAGACCTGGATCTACCTTTATCTCTGGTTCCTCATCCCTCTTCCTGAACCTGTCCAGCAGACCCAT
>CAYONH010000016.1:0-6376 GCA_964405275.1 uncultured Candidatus Bathyarchaeia archaeon
GCGCGCAATATAGTTCCTAGCCATCAATAATAGCATAAACATGAAGAGAATAATCTCCACGCTCATACCAAAATAACCAGTGTAACTGATAGCCACACTTGACCTATACCACCCAGTTAAGACGGGCCAAAAAAGCTTACACCCATATGAAGTAAAATAGTCACCAATCAACGAGTGGGACACCAGAGCACCAAAATAAGGAACCCCCCGACGGAACACGGCATAAAACATTGAGAAGAGTACAAAAGCCACAACTAAGCTATGAGTGGGCCCCCTGTGAACAAGAAAGGGAATAAAAAAATCAACATCGGGAGACAAAGCCACGACCCAGATCAAAGGAACACTGAACCTCTCACCAGTGACCCTACTAACGATATATCCAGCAAAATACCCTAACGCAACATGCCCCAGGGGATACATATACACACTTCACGACCACAGTGTAATACAAACATTATGCGATTCGATGATTATGAAGGGAAGCATTGACTATCTTTAACCTCGAATAGCTATATAGGTCGTATTCACTCACCTTATTCATATACGTGCGCGAACACTTTCACTAGCTTTAAAGATTCTTAACATTCAAGCGTGAACGTAACTTTACTCTCTTCTTAGGTGGAACCACATCGATCCCCATCTCCTTAAACCTAGCCACGAAATAAGCCTCTAAAGGATCTTTAACCTTCTTCATACAAACACCCATACGGTGACGAATGCCACAAAAACCCTAGAAGAAATATGTAGTTAAAAAATCAATATGAATTAGAATTTAGAAACAGTATTACGTGCGCGCATCGTGGGCTAAACATTGCGCGCGCAGAGAGCAGGTTGTGATAGTTCATGCGCACGCTAGTACATCGAGTACACTCGAGCGCTCATCTAAGGAAATGTATTGTATTGTTAAGAAGGTTGCACACAGGGCTCTAGGTCATCCTTGTCTCGCCTTGGGAGTAACCCCTTTCCGATTATCCCTGACACATGCGCGCGCAAAGTTCCATCATACAATGTAGACCAGCTATCACTTAGGAACTCGAAAGCATAGATCATCTATTGATTTTAGCTTTTCTTACATGTTGAATTAAATATAGGCCAAGAAAAATCTCAATGCATCCAATGTAGACTGTTAACACGTTATTCCCTCGCCTAAACCTTTTCCATATAGCAGAAATCACCTTTTTAAATGATGAAGATGTTTCAATACCTTCTTTTAATATATAATGCGCACGCCGTGCCTGTGCTGCACAATCGAAATATGGAACTTGCGCACGCGAAATCGGGGTAGTCGTATACTCCATAAACATTATATTCCATGCTCCAAAAGTTCGATAACCTCATCTTGGGATAAACGGTCAACATGTACAAGATAGCTGTCATGCCAGGAGACGGAATAGGCTCAGAAGTGATAGCCGAGGCCATCAAAGTACTCAACGCAACGGAGCTGGAATACGAACAAATAAAATGTGACATCGGGGGAACCGCATACCTAAAAAACGGAAACCCCCTCCCCAAGGAATCCGTTCAAGCATGCGAAGACGCTGACGCCATCCTCTTCGGAGCCGTAGGCCACGACACCGTATCATACGACATACCCCGAAAAGTACTAATCTACCTCAGAGTCGAAAAGAACGCCTACGCCAACATCCGCCCATTCAAGACGTACCTACAAAAAAAGAAAGCCGACGATACACCCATCGATATAACCATAATCCGAGACAACGCAGAAGGATTCTCACTACAGCACCCAGGAATGCTCGGAAAGACCCTGGGCACAGACCGCAGAATAATCACCGAAAACGGCGCAACAAAAATAATAGAATACGCCATCAAATACGCCATACAACACAACAGAAACAAAATCACATGCATAGACCAGAGCAACTGGCTTTATAGCGACAAACTCTTCAGAGAGACCTTTGAAAAAATCGTTGAAAACTACCCAGCTCTCGAGAACGACGTCATGCACGTCGACGTCGCCGCCATGAACATCTCAGCCCACCCCGAAAAATTCGACGTAATAGTAACCCCAGACCTCTACGGAGACATACTATCCGGAATCATTATCTCCAAGATAGGGGGAATCGGCATCCCCCCCTCAGCCTGCATCGGAGATGACTTCGCCTACTTCGAACCCATACACGGCCCCGCCTGGGACATAGCAGGAGACGGAACTGCAAACCCCACAGCATCAATACTATCCGCAAAACTAATGCTAGAATACCTACAGGAAACAGAGAAAGCCGAAAAAATCGAGGAAGCAGTGACAAACGTCCTCAAACAAGGAACCACCAGGACATTCGACCTCGGAGGAACCTCAACAACATCCGAGATGGGAGACGCCATCGCCCAAGAAGTACGGCGCGCACTCAAGTGACGCAGTGAATACAGGCTCATTTCTCCTTTCTAAAGGCATAATAACGCTTATTTCCTTTTAAAAATTCATTTGCCTTTTTATTTTAATGTCTAGTGCTCTTCATGTATATCTGTATCTCTCAAATACAGCCAGTATACCAGAGTAAACCTTAAATAAGACTGGTATACCACAGTATACTAGGATGTCTCGAACAGACGTAGTCGTCGTATCCACAAAAATCGACAGAGCCCTAGCTCAAAGACTAGATCTTTTCTGTACCGAACATAACACAAACCGATCCAACTTCCTACGAACCCTAATAGAGGAATCACTAGAACAGGGAATAATCTCCATCACACCCACCATGGACAGAGCCACAAAGATCAGCAACGAATTCATCTCCCTCCTCCTGAACGTCCGAGACACCCTAGACGTAATCATGACAGAGGCCTCAGGCGCCTCCCAAAGAAACTCAGACACGAGGTCACTATAATGAACGCAAATGTACGTGCCAACATCGACAGACCCGAGCTAACGATGATGGTCATATTCACCATGGGCTGCATCCTAGACCACCTAACAACATACTACGGCCTAAAATTCCCCATGATAATGGAGTTCAACCCGATAGTAGCCCAATTAATAGCAATGGGAATCTGGCACACAGCAGAACTCGCAATAATACTATTGGGAAACATCTCAGGATACTTCGCATCACAAAACCAACCCGACTACCTGAAGCACATAGGCATCATGGCACTAACCCTAGCCGGCATATTCAGAATATACGCAGGCATACACAACATATTCCTCATAGCCGAAACGGTAACCTAAACAAAAGAACACATGCACAAACGTCTATCTAGATTCCTTGTAACTAATTCTCAACAATCCGCGCGCGTAATAATATACAGAAATAAAACTCCTAAATCCAACTCCATATACAAATATATAGACAAATCATATCTATTCTTTACCAAGTGAGACGATACACGATGAGCAATGACAAAGTAATCGGAGGCTCAATACTAATCGGAAGCATAGCAGGAATAGCCATCTACTTCTGGCTACTATTCATGTCAGCATGGTCCTGGCTCACACTCCAAATATCAGCATTCGCAGCAGTAGCCATGATACTGTTAATAATGGCCTGGATTGGATACACATTGCTAACAACCCCACCACCGATGCCTTTAGAAGACTTCGATCTTGATGAAAACGAAAACCCAGATGATTCTTAAACATATACAACTAGACAAAAATACAAAATTGTTCTATTTTACCTAAATAATATATACTTTTCACATAGTTTTATATATAGTAAAAACAATCCAATTACGTGACCACGTTTCTCCACTGGATCAACGGCACTTTTAACTGTGAGATATGCGGGAAAACCTATCACATCGGCTCCTTCGGAACCGGCTCAATAATATGCCCCCAATGCTACAAAGGAGAAACCAAAGTAATATTCCTAGATGAAACATACTGGCTAAACAGACTGGTAAGGAAACTAATGAAAACAGAAACAAAGGGCCTACCCAGAAAAAAAGAAGATCTAACCTTATACCCAGAACCAGAAAAGAAAACAATAACCCACGTAGCATAGCTTACGCGCGCACGTACGCGCAGCAAGACCTAATTCATTCTTTGTCATCTGCAAGCTTTGAAGTTTGATCAGTTGATTTTTGTAGTTCTCCATTTCTTTCTTCAATATTCTTGTATGTCCCTCGATAGTCTGGCTGCGCGCGCGCCGAGAATCTTGGTAGATTGGAGTCGTCCAAGGCTCAGCGCTCCGTTCCAAAGGAGTTTCCTAATACCGTTATTATTAAAAATTACGCACGGACAGGTCGTTAATGCTAAGGACTAAGATTGGGCCTCCCTAAAGGCCATGGACTTGTAATGATCGACCAACCTTCTGACTGCTGCTATCACCAGCTCCTCCCTGGTTCGGAAGCCCATCACCTCCAGAACTTCGTCGATCCTGTCAACAAGCTCTACTGGAAGGGCGACCTCCATCTCCATATTTGCCAAATCTCGACCCCGCGTCCTTTTACCTCGTCCGTGTTCTAGCAAAGTTGAAACCGCCGTATTTTATATTATTTATGAAGTTAAGTCACAGTTTCTCGGTCCACATTCCCAAATTTCAAGTTCACTCAGGCGTATGCCATTCACAATACGTGCGAAACCGATATTTGTTAATTTGATATAATTGTAAGAAGTAAAATACATAATATTTG
The DNA here is from genome assembly GCA_964405275.1 of uncultured Candidatus Bathyarchaeia archaeon. Lineage (GTDB taxonomy): Archaea > Thermoproteota > Bathyarchaeia > TCS64 > TCS64 > BS750m-G28. Next base: position 4,594 of record CAYONH010000016.1, read on the forward strand.
TAAGGATACACTGGTCGATTAGTTTATATCTCAGGTAATTTAGTTAGAATTGATGCCAGAGCAGAAGTGGAAGTACGTAAACATCCCCAAGGCGATGTGGATAGAAATCCAAAAGCTCATCGATGAGCAGCCCCAGCTCGGGTACAAGAGCGTGGCCGACTTCGTAGCCTCGGCGGTGAGACGCCATTCAGACTACTGGTACGAAGGAAAGCCTGAAAAGCCGTAGAGTGTTATGAAACGATCGGGAACCTGAGGGATAACGACTTAGGTACGAGCGTTTTCCGTCACACTATCTACCGTTGGATAGGATGCGACCCACCGATAACCCTTTCTGTGCACTCCCCTAGGCATCGAGATGAGCCCGCGCAACTCCTCACACGCCTAGTTTTAGACAGGTCCACTAAGATAACACTCGATCTCAGTTGGGTCTTATAAGCCGGAGAATATCCAACGATCCCCCTGAGGCGTTAAATTTCTGGGCCACGCTAGGGAAGATCGTGAAGAGGAGCGATTATGCTCCCTTTTTATTATTCTCACGTTACATCCTTTTTTAATCCCGGTTAGCCTAAACCTCTAGGAACAGGAGCTGTCATGATGCCCGGTGAGTACGGTTGCCAAAGCATGGTCGGGAAGATGCGGAGGGTACTCGTGAAGAGGCCCGACGCTGGCTTCGTTGTTGATGACTGGGAAAAGTGGCACTACACGGGGCCAATAGACCTGGAGGAGGCCCAGAGGGAGCACGACGCGTTCTCTCAGATTCTACGGGACGAAGGGATTGAGGTCCTGTACCACCCCGAGAAGCAGCCGGATCACGCGGACTCCATCTTCACATACGACCCAGCCATAATTACGGAGGAAGGTGCAATCGTGTTCCAGATGGGGAAAGCCCTCCGGAGGGGAGAGGAGGCTCCCATGACCCGGAGGTTCACCGAGCTCGGCATCCCCGTACACTACCGGATACATGGAGACGCGACGGTTGAGGGCGGTGACACCCTCTGGCTCGACGAGGACACGCTGGCCCTGGGGCAGGGGTTCAGGACAAACGCAGAGGGGCTGAGGCAGATGAGGGAGGCCCTGACGCCCCTGGGTGTGGAGGTGATCCCTGTGGAACTCCCGTACTTCTACGGCCCCGAGGCATGCCTCCACCTGATGTCCCTCGTCAGCTTCGCCGACCACGATCTGGCCGTGATATATCCGTCACTGACGCCTGTGCCCTTCTGGAAGCTTCTCAGGGAGAGGGGTGTGGACCTTATCGAGGTCTCCGAGGACGAGTTCAATGTGATGGGGACCAACGTCCTCGCCCTCGAGCCCAGGAGATGCCTGATGCTCGATAACGCGACTGCGACCAAGGACAGTCTAGAGGAGGCTGGATGCGCTGTGCTCACGTACAGGGGGGTCGAGATCTCCCTCAAGACGGAGGGCGGCCCTACCTGCCTCACCAGACCGATACTGAGGGACTAGACGTTGAACGACCTGGAGAAGAGAGTGCTGGATGCCATCGACCACGATAGGCTGCTGGATTACCTGTGTGAACTCATCTCGATACGGAGCTTAACCGGTGAGGAGGAGGAAGCCCAGAGAAACGTCTCAGAAAAGATGGCTGACATCGGCCTGGAGGTCGAATCCTGGGACCTCGACCTAGAATCCCTCAGGGGGCACCCGGACTTCAGCATGGAGGTTGACAGGGAGGAGGGCACGGGGGTCGTCGGGGTCTACGGCGAGGATATCGGCGGAAGGAGCCTCATCCTGAACGGCCACGTCGACGTTGTGCCACCCGGCGACG
>CAYONH010000016.1:6476-18844 GCA_964405275.1 uncultured Candidatus Bathyarchaeia archaeon
GGCGGAAGGAGCCTCATCCTGAACGGCCACGTCGACGTTGTGCCACCCGGCGACGACTCCAACTGGAGCTATCCGCCCTGGGAGGCAACCATAGACTCCGGGAGGGTGTACGGGCGCGGCGCCGTCGACATGAAAGGCGGGCTGTCCTGCGCCCTCTTTGCGGTCAAGGCTATCCGTGACGCGGGCGTCCAGCTGGATGGGAAGCTCATGATTGAGAGCGTAGTGGGAGAGGAGGACGGTGGAGTGGGGACCCTCGCATCCGTCCTGAGGGGCTACACCGCTGATGGAGGGGTGATCATGGAGCCCACGGAGCTGAAGATCGCCCCGGCCCAGGCGGGGGCACTCTGCTTCCGCATCAAGGTGCACGGTCAATCCGCCCACGCGTGCGTGAGGGAGGAGGGGGTGAGCGCCATCGAGAAGTTCATGCCCATCTACGCGGCCTTGACGAAACTCGAGAAGGACAGAAACTCGGAGGTCAACGACCCCCTCTACTCAAGGTACAGCCTCCCCATCCCCCTGAACCTGGGCAAGATCCAGGCAGGGAACTGGCCGTCAACGGTGCCCGAGAGCCTCGTCCTCGAGGGGAGGTACGGGATCGGAGTGGGAGAGGACATCGAGGAGGCGAGGCGAGTATTTGAAAAGACGCTGTCGGAGACCGTGGAGGCCGACCCCTGGCTCCGCGAGCACAGGCCGGACATGGAGTGGTGGGGGGGCCAGTTCAAGCCCGCGAGCATCCCCGTCGACGACCCCATCGCGCTCACAGTCGACGAGGCATACAGCGCAATAACAGGCTCGAAGGCCGTCTACGAGGGAGTGACCTACGGCTCGGACATGAGGCACCTGGTCAACGTTGGAGGGACGCCCACCGTCCTCTTCGGACCCGGAGACGTCAGGACCTCCCACAGGCCCGACGAGTACGTCTCGATAGAAGACCTCAGAACTACGGTGAACACCCTCACCCTGACGGTACTCCGATTCTGCGGAGCCCGGTAGGATCGCAAGTGTAAATTAGGGAACGTCCCATCTGGTACACGATATTATGAATACCTCATTCCTAGGTGGAGACCTCTCCGGATTACCCAGGATCAGGGAGGTCGAGAGGAGGAGGATCTCCAGCTACGACAGGACCGGCGGGAACAAGGACTTCCTCGTGGTCCCCGCCGGGGAGACGGCGGTCCTCGCGGAGATGGAGGGGGCCGGCTGCGTCAAGCACATCTGGGTCACCATCAGGAGCAGCGACGAGTGGTACCTCCGGAAGCTGGTGCTCAGGGCCTACTGGGAAGGGGAGGAGAGCCCCAGCGTAGAGGTGCCCATCGGAGACTTCTTCGGCATCGGCCACGGGGTCACCCACAACTACGTTTCCGCCCCCCTCCAGATGAGCCCACAGGACGGGAAGGGCTTCAACTGCTGGTGGCCCATGCCCTACGGGAAGGGAGCCAGGCTCACTATCGAGAATCAGGGGAAGGAGGATTGCAGTGCCTTCTACTACTACGTCGACTACGAGGAGTACGACGAGCTGCAGCCCGGCCTGGGGCGGTTCCACGCGACTTGGCGCCGGGAGAACCCCACCGACGGAATCCCCGAAGAGGGGATGGAGAACCGGGCGTGGCAGTTCCAGGGGGAGAACCCCGACGGCGCCGGAAACTACCTCCTCCTCGAAGCCGAGGGGAGGGGCCACTACGTCGGCTGCAACGTGAACGTCCACAACCTCAGGGAGACCGAGGAGATGAACTGGTACGGCGAGGGGGACGACATGATCTTCATCGACGGGGAGCCCCTGCCCAGGCTCGTCGGCACGGGCACGGAGGACTACTACGGGATGAGCTGGTGCCCCACCCAGGAGTACAGCGGACCCTACCATGGCCTCCCACTGCCCGGCGGGCCCAACTGGGCGGGCAAGACCACCTGGTACAGGTACCACATCCTGGACCCCGTCTACTTCAAGGAGTCCATACGGGTCACCATAGAGCACGGCCACGCCAACCACAGGAACGACGACTACAGCAGCACCGCCTACTGGTACCAGACAGAGCCCCATAAGGCGTTCAAGCCGCTTCTGCCGGTGGGGAAGAGGCTTCCGAGGGATTAGCCGTGAAGGTAGGAGTCTTCAGCCCCAACGACCCCAGGCCCTGGGTCCGGGAGGAGAACATAGACCACATGGTCTCCCAGGAGAGGCTGCTGGTCGACTTCCTGGTCAACGGCGGCGTCGAGGTGGTCCGGGGCGGCGAGGGCCTACCGAAGATGGACCAGATCGCCTGGAACACGAGGCTGGTCAACGCCCACGTCAAGGCGATAGCAGCGGGGGAGCCCCAGGCTCTCGTCATCAACCAGGGCTCCTGGACGTTTCCCTGGGACTCGGTGGACGCCGTGAAGAGGTTCGCCGCGGAGACGGGGGACGTCCCCCGGGTGCTCATGTTCAGCCACAAGGACCCCAGCGTCCCAGGCCTCGTCGCCGGAATGGCCGCCGGAGGGGGCCTGACGAGGATAGGGACACCTTTCGCCCACGTCTTCGGGGACATCGTGAACGATCCAAGTGTCGGCAGGGCCATCATGTCCGTCTTGAAGTTCTACGAGAGAAGGGCTGGGGGAGCCCAGAGAGCCAGGGAGGTTATCGAGGAGCTGAAGGCCCAGAAGTACCTCGCCCTGGGCGGTATGAGCCTCAAGATGCCTACGACCACCGCCGACGTCGACCAGTGGCAGAAGCTCTTCGGGGTCAGCTACGAGGCCCTGGACCAGTCCGAGCTCCTGGTGAGGGCGGAGGCGATGGTGGAGTGGGAGGGGAGGCCCGGGGAGAGCAGGCACAGGATCGTGGACCCCAGGCTCCAGTCCGCGGCCGATTACATGAGGGGGCACGGCGACTACGACTTCACCAGGGAGAAGCTGAGGAGCTTCGATAAGATAGTGCAGCAGCTGTCCTTGTACTACGCGGGCCTGGACATCGTGGAGGAGTACGGGGTGACTTTCTGCGGTGTTAAATGCCAGGACGAGCTCAGTGGCAGGCACTGCACCGCCTGTCTGCTAACGGCTTTCCTCAACAACGACGTCGGACCGGACGGTGAGAGGAAGGAGATAGTGCCCATGGCCTGCGAGAATGACATGGATTCTGCCCTCACACAGCTCATCATGCACCTGGTGACGGGGGAGCCGTCGGGCTTCGGGGACTTCAGGGATGTGGAGGACGGCGTGCTCTACATAGTGAACTGCGGCCAGCACCCGCCCCACTTCTTCGGAGGCCCCGGTATGGACTCAGCGGAGAAGCTGGACCTGGTGGAGTACATGGGGCAGGAGGTCTTCTACGACGCCGGCGGGAGCTCCGTAAGGGGGAGGACGCCGGGAGGGCACCTGATGACCGTCGCCAGGCTGGGCAGGGAGAACCTAAGGTACAGGCTGGTGGCTGCCGTCATAGAGACCCTGGACGTGGACCCGTCGGAGCACAAACGGTACAACCCGTCGTGGCCCATCATCAAGGGGAGGATAACGATGCCCGACGAGGAGCTCATCGGGGTCTGGCCGTGCAACCACCTTGGTTTCAGCTACGGGGACATCACGCCCGAGCTGACCGAGATCGCCCACAGGCTGGACATCGGGTACACCATCTACGACCGGGACGGAAGGAAGTACCTGAAGCCCACATAGGGTCAGCGTCTATTCGGCGTCAGATGGCTTGCGGGCCTTCTTCGTTCTCTTCCTACGTCCCATGCCCTCCTCTCCCGACCGCATGACCCGATTCAACTGGCGTTTCCTGATCTGATACAACGAGTCCGGCTTGGCGCTTCTATCCGTCGTGACCTTCTCCCTCTCCCAGTAATAATTGCGTCGGGCCGTGGTCATCTGCGTGAGCAGGAAGGAAATAATATCTGTCGAGACCTCGAAGCTCCTGCGGAGAATGCCTCCCTGGGCTTTGGTCATCTTGGTCACCGCATACATGTTGATGAATTCAAGGATGTGCTGGAGGCGCAGAAGAATCCATGTCCCCAGCCTCGTCTCGAACACGAAGTACTCAGGCGCCGAGAACAGCATCTTCTCGATCCTGTTTGCCTCTGACTTGAAGCCCTGGGATGAGTAGTTGTCAGTCATCCACTGACGGGTGGCCTCTGCATTGGCCTCCTGCTCGGAGTCTCCTTGGATTGAGAGCTTCGCGCGCTTCACGACCTCGGAGATGGAGAGCCCCTGGACGATGTTACTGATAAGGACCACCCCGAAGGTTAGAGCCACGATGACCTCGGAGTTGGGCAAGGCCAAGCTATTTACACCCAGTGCCAGCACCACCGAGACGGCTCCTCGTAGGCCCGACCAGGACAATCCCAGCACCCAGTTACCTGGAATGCTATTACCCCCCAGCCTCTCAATAAGATACCTTAGGAGATATACCATTAGATATCTTGAGATCAGTAGGAAGGCGAAGAGGTATACTATCGGGGCGAAGTTGGAGAACAGAACCGAGATGTTCAGGTTGGCTCCGATGAAGATGAAGGCTATGCTTGAGGCGATGAAGCCTACGAACTCCCATAAGGCCTCCAGCATCTCGAAGGAGCCCTTCCCTATTCCCCCGAAGGCGTGGGTCCTGTAGTTGATGATCAGCCCCGTTGTGACCGTGGCAATCACGCCGCTCGCCCCCATCGTCTCGGAGATCCAGAAGACGCCGAAGGCGACAAGGAAGGAGATTAGCACGACCGTGAACTTGTCGTCGGTCCAGCAGAACAACGTGTGAGCGGCGTAGCTGAACAGAACCCCGAGGAGGACTCCTCCGAGTATCGCGGTGACCGTTATCTTCGCTATGCCTGTCAGCGTAATCGTACCGAGGGTGACCACCGTCACGATTATGGAGTAGAGGGCGATGGCTACCCCATCGTTCAGGAGCGCCTCCCCGCAGACGATGAGCTGGAACCTCTTGACGACTCCCACCTCCTGGAACACATTTATTACCGCCACGGGATCCGTGGGGGCTATTATTATGCCTAGGAGGAAGGCCTCTAGGACGCTGAACCCGAGAAACACGTTCAGGAAGATTCCCACAGCGACCAGCATCAGGATGGTCCCAACCACCGCGAATCCGAGGATGGACTTCGACTCGTCTATCATACCGTTGATGTCCAGGTGGAGGGTCTCCTGGAACAAGATAGGGGGCAGGAGCAACGACGTGAATATCTCGGGGCTGAGGCTCGGCATGGGGAAGGAGGTCAGTATCGTCGACATAACTCCGGCCAGGATGAATGCGAGGGAGGAGGAGAGCTTGAAGCGTCTGGTGGCAAGGCTGATCAACGTTACGACTAGGAGGATGTTGTATATCGCCTGAAACTGTCCTTGAAGAGCCAAAGTATTCTTATTTAACTGCTTTTATGGGTTCCCTATAAATCTATGCGATTTTTTAAAAAAGGGTCATAAATAGGTATTAAAACTTACTATTATTAACAATTTTCCTCATTGAGTAGATTGTAAGCTCCAAATTTGATTAATTATATTTAATCCCGCTTTATAGGAGTCTTATTGGCCTTTTGGGCCCTTCTACCCTTTCTTGCGATGTACAAATCCGAGAGATAGGGTATCTCTATCGATCCCCCGTACTCCCCTTCAATGATCTCGTTCATGTCGATGACCTCCACTTCGGCGGCTGCGAAGGGGATGGCGGGTAGGACTCCCAGTCCTGCAACAAGGGCTACGAGAATGATGGTCTTACAGTTCCTCGTCATATGCATGATCACTGCACCGTGTCCTTTAAGGGAATGGAGGGGCTTTGCGGGTCGTATATATCAGATTTATGGACCAATGCTCTCCAGAACGCGTAAAAAGGAAGGCAAGCCCCCGATCATGATATTAAAAAGAGGTTAGTGAACGTCCTTCGCGTCGTCACCATTTATCCCTGTGGACTCTCTCCTCATTGTACCTGTCCCCCGGTGGCTTCTCGACAGCCGGATGCCCCACGGAGACGATCCCCAGCGGGACCACGTGGTCGGGGATACCCAGGTGCTTCCTCGTGTTCTCTATGACCTCCTTGCCGGGGTGGACCCCGAGCCAGACGGCTCCGAGGCCCAGGGCGTTGGCGGCTATGAGGATGTTCTCGGTCGCGGCGGAGCAGTCGTGGATCCAGAAGTCGGTGGTCTGTACCTCGGTGTCTCCGCAGACTACGATGGCGAGGGGGGCCTCCTTGAGCATCTTGCTGTAGCCGTGGAACTCGGGTATCCCGTCGAGGGTCTCCCTGTCTCTGATGACTATGAAGTGCCAGGGCTGGCGGTTGTGGGCGCTGGGCGCCGCCATGGCCGCCTCCAGGAGCTGCCTCTCGTGCTCCGGGGATACGTCCTCCGGGGTGTACTTCCGGATGCTCCTCCTGCTCATTATGGCTTGGATCGCTTCCATCTCAGATCAGACTCTTCTCTGCCCCAGGGACGGATTAATGTTTGTCCTTCGATGCTCTGGGGATGGTTGCCTAGAAGTGGGTGTCAGGCGCCCTCGGGGTCGGGTGGCTTAGATCTTCGAGGCTCCTGAACCCCGACGGCGAATATGACGGCGCTCGCGAGTCCGAAGACCACGGCGAAGTAGAAGGGCAGCTTGGGGCTGTACTCGTCCCACATCCAGCCCCCTATGATGGGGGAGGGTATCGCCATGAGCCCAGAGATGGTGCCGATGGCTCCCATGGTGGTGGCCAGCTGCTCCCTGGGGACGAGCTCGGCGAGGAGGGCGTTCCAGGCGGGTCCCCCGGCGTACATGCCTCCGCCGCCCAGTGCGTTGCCGATGCCGTTGACAACCTGGATGGCGTAGTACTGGGTGAACGTGGAGATCTGGGTGACCCCTAGGAAGCTCAGGGGGCTGACGATCCTTGAGACCAGTATCATGGGCTTCCGTCCGAACCTGTCGGAGAGCATCCCGCCGGGCATGGAGAGGACCAGGGCGATGATGCCGCCCGTGGTGCTCACGAGGCCCAGCTGTGTGTTGGAGAAGTTGAGGACTTTGAGGGCGTAGAGGCTCAGGAAGTCCATCACCATGCGGGTGCCGAAGCTGCCGAGGAAGGCCACGAGGACCATCGCCTTGACGCTCCGGGACATGGTGAAGACCGATTTAAGGCTCTCCTTGATGCCGATCCTCCGCCTCCCGCTGGAGCCGGGCTTGTCCTCGAATACCAATGTCTCGCTGAGCATCTTCCGTCGGTACCACGTCACTAGGACGCTGATGAGGAACGAGAGGACCATGAATATCCTGATCCCCTGCTCGTAGCCCATCCAGTCCATGACGACCCCGCCGATGATGGGGGCGACCATCTGGGGGGTGGAGGTGATCATGCGGTAGGCCCCGTATCCTGCGCCCCGCTGCTCACTGGGGAGGGAGTCGGCGATGATGGCGTTGAACGCTGGCATGTAGATGCTGGCGGCGCCGCTGATGAGCAGCGCGGGGATCGTGTGGGTCCAGTGGCTGGCCAGGAGGTAGATGATGGGGGGCAGAATCCTCAGGGCAGTCCCGTAGACGATTATCTTCCGCCTCCCAAACCTGTCTGCCAGGATCCCCCCCGGCAGCTGGAACAATAGCCGCTCCGACGAGGCGATAGTGGACAGAAGCCCTATGACCACGGTGTTAGCGAAGAGGACGTCCTTAAGGTAGGCACTCCAGTACGGGCGGTACGCTGAGCCCGCGAGGGAGATCAAGGACGTCGTGATCGCGATGGTGAGTATGTTCTTGTTGGAGATGACGTCCTTGAAGACCTTGACATAACTATCCGACACTTTTACGATACCTCTGGAAGACCTCCACCACAGGTGAATGCTCCAATATAAAACATTCGAGTTCGTCCAGCGCACATATACAGAAAAGGAGGAAAACGAGTCACAGAGACTCGTCAGGGGCGCGTATCACGGGTTCTTCTCGAGCTCGCTGACCAGCAGCGGGAGGAATGTGCCGACGTCGGTCACGAGGCCGATGGCCTGGCTCGTCCCCCTGTCGATGAGCTTTGTCACCACCGCCGGGTTGATGTCTACGCAGACGATCTTCACTTGGGAGGTGAGCATGTTGCCGACGGCGATGGAGTGGAGCGTCGACGCTAGCATTATGACGAAGTCGGCCCCCTTCACGAGCTCCATGTAACGTGTCTGGGCCTCCACGGAACTCTGTATCACCTCGGGTATCGGCCCGTCGTCGCGGATGGAGCTGGCCAGCGCGAAGGGCACGTCCTTCTTGATGAGCTGGTAGAAGATCCCCTCCTTCAGCCTCCCGCTCTCGATGAGTGCCCTCAGGGACCCCGCCTTGTTCACCTCGTTGATGGCTGAGATGTGGTTCCTGTACCCGTTCGTGGCGGCTCCCTCCCCCAGCTCCACGCCGAGGCTTGTCCCGAAGAGGGCGTACTCGACGTCGTGTACCGCCAGCGCGTTTCCTGAAAGTACGGCGTCTACGTAGCCGAGCTCTATCAACTTCGCTAGGCTGGGGCTGCCCCCCGTGTGGACCACGGCTGGGCCGGCGACGACGACTATCCTGCCTCCCTCCTCTGCTGTCCTGTGGAGGTCCTCGGCGATCTTCTTGATTATGAGGGCGGCGGGCTTCTCGGGGGAGACGTCGCTGGTCATGAACTCGAACGTGCCCACTCCCTCCCTGGGCCTCTCCGGGAGCCTGATACGGATCCCCTTCTCTCCTGTCACGATCAGGTCGCCCGCCTTCACGAGCCTGATGGGCTTGCAGTAGGCCCTCCCCTCCCCGGGTTCGAGGACTATCTGCTTGTCCATCATCAGCCCCTCGACCTCCACCCACTCCCCGCCCATGTATACCGACGTGGAGTGGTGGGTGGTCGAGTAGAAGTCGTCAGGGAGGACCATGTCCCGGGGCGCCGGTGTGTAGCTGACCTCGGGCGTCTCGGGGACGGTGGCCCCCAGGCGGAAGAGCTCACGCAGGATTGTGTTCAGGTGCTCCGGGCTCTCGCCGATGACCTGTAACCTTGCGTGGCTCTGATCGTCCTTCCTCTTCCCTACGATGAACTCGAGGATCTCGAAGTCACCCTGGTGATCCATGATGCTGTCCAGTATCTTCGTGAGGATCATGGAGTCGATTAGGTGGCCCTCAACTTCTATAATCTGGGAAAAGGTCTCTGCGTTCTTAGTGGGTTCTCGGAAAACTATCCCTTACCATATTTCACCACAGACCTACTATCTGGGCTGGGGGGTCTCATAAAAGATTTCCGTTGAGGTCCATCGCGACTCTTTAATTCCGTCGTACAACCTTATCGATAGAAATGGACAGCAATGTCGGCATTCCGGTGGTGGACGCCCACAGCCACTACTTCAGCACCAACACCCTGAGGTCCTGGCTCACGAGGGGACGGACCATGGAGAGCTTCACCAGCCGCACCAAGACCCGCACGGACATGACGAGCATCGAGCTCCCCGACGAGGGCATGGACGTCGCCCAGAGGTGGGTGGACGAGCTGGACAGGCACGGGGTGGAGGCGATGGGGGTGATGGTGGGGAACGACGCCTACGACGAGTTCCTGGAGGCGAGGGACCGGTTCCCGGGGAGGTTCCTGGGCTACCACAACATCGACCCCAAGGACCCGGAGGCGGCGGAGCGGGTTGACAGGGCAGCAGGAGATGGCTTCCACGGCATCAAGCTCTACCCATCGAGCTGGAGGGATCTCAGGGTCTACGACGAGCAGTGCTACCCGGTCTACGAGGCCGTGAAGGAGCGGGGGTTGCTGGTCTTCCTGCACTTCGGGATAACCATTGGGGGTCAGGCCGACCTGAGGAGCGGGAACCCGATAGACATCCAGATTCCGGCTCGGGACTTCCCCGACGTGAACTTCGTCATCGCCCACTTCGGGGCCGGCTACTTCCGGGAGACCTTGATGATGCAGTACCAGGCCGACAACGTCTACATGGACAGCAGCGGCAGCAACAGCTGGATGAAGTACCAGTCGCACCCCCTTGACCTGAAGACCATCTTCAGGCAGGCGCTGACCGCCGGGGGGCCTGAGAAGACACTGTTCGGGACGGACAGCACCTTCTTCCCCAGGGGCTGGCGCATCAACGTCCTGGAGGCCCAGTACCGGGCCTTGAAGGAGCTGTCGGAGGAGGACCCCCCCATCGACGGGGAGGGCATCGGGAAGGTATTCAGAGGCAACATCCTCAGGTTGACGGGCTTCAAGCCTTAGAAACAGGCGCACGCCTATCGTTAGGCTAAGCAATGTGAGTGGACTGATCGTGGTCTGATGGTAACCAGCTCAACCGTACGACATCGATTAGTATAGGGTGGAATTTAAGAAAAGAGTTGGGATGAAGAGGGAAAAACGATCATTAAACGAGAACATAAGATCGACAACACGAAAAAAATACATTATTCTACAAATTTCTACGAAAAAATAACCCACCTGAGCGATTCCACGCACCCTTTCGGCAAAAGGAAGCTGAAAACTCCTCCCCGGAACACTAGGGGGGGAGGGGGGGGTCACGGGTCCAGGTGTAAAGGATAACCGAATCGGTGAAAGGACCCTGAAAACGACCCCTCCCTGATCCGATTCAAGTCAAAAACACGGGCCATACAGAGTAAAACTACCATGAAAACCCACAGCCCTCTGGACCCCCCTCAAAAAACAGATATGCGTACACGACAAATCAACACCATGACCTACCTCGTGGGCACTGACATCGGAACCCTCGGCACCAAGACGGTCATCACCGACACCCAGGGGAACATCAAGGCCTCCACCTTCCGGGAGTACGGCGTCCTCAACCCCAAGCAGGGCTGGGCCGAGCAGTGGCCCGACGTCTGGGCCGAGGCCACCTACGCGACCATCAAGGAGGCCGTCGAGAGCTCCAAGGTCGACCCCGCGGACATCGCCGGGGCCTCCATCAGCGCCCTCTACGGGGGGAGCGGCATCCCCCTCGACACCAGCATGGAAACCCTCCGCCCATGCATCATCTGGGCCGACAGGAGAGCCACCAAGCAGTGCCAGTGGCTCAGAGAGAACGTCGGCGTCGACCACCTCTACTCCATAACCGGCAACGTCATCGACCCCTACTACGGCTACACCAAGATGCTCTGGATAAAGGACAACGAACCCGACAACTGGGCGAAGCTCCACAGGTTCGAGACCCCCAACGCCTACGTCATCCGCAAGATCACAGGCGAGGAGAGCGTCGACTACTCCAGCGCAGGGAACTACGGCGGCGTGTTCGACATCCACAGGCGAGACTGGTCCCCCGAGCTCATGGAGCAGCTGGGCATACCCCGCACCCTATTCCCCGAGAGGATCCACAGCTCCGAGGAGATCGTCGGAGAGGTCACCCAGGAGGGCTCCAGCCTCACCGGCCTCAAGCAGGGCACCCCCATCTGCGCAGGGGGCATCGATGCCCCCGTCAGCGCCCTCGCCGGCGGGGCCATCCAGGACGGCGACCTCGCCTCCATGCTCGGCACCTCCATGTGCAACGGCGTCATCAGCCACACCCTCCGCCTCTCACCCCGCATGATCAACTACCCCTACGTCGTCAACGGACGCCACTACACATACAGCTTCACCGGCATCGCCACAGCCGGATACAGCGTCAGATGGTTCAGGGACCAGCTGGGAGCCCAGGAGGTCGCCAAGTCCAAGGAGACAGGCGTCGACGCCTACAAGCTCCTCGACCAATCCGCCGACTCCATTCCCCCAGGCAGCGACGGCCTCCTATTCCTCCCCCACCTCATGATCGGCGAACGCGCCCCCTACTGGGACGAACACCTCAGAGGCGGCCTCCTCGGCCTAGGCGTCACACACACACGAACCCACATATTCAGGGCAGTCCTGGAGGGCGTCGCATACGCCATGCGATACAGCCTCGAGGCAGCCTGGGACGCCGGCGTCACAATCAACAGGGCCACCCTCGTCGACGGAGGCGCCAGATCCCCCCTCTGGAGACAGATAATCGCAGACGTCACCGGAGTAGCAATGAGCTACATACCCGACGCCCAGGGAGCCCCCCTCGGAGACGCCATCCTCGCAGGCCTAGGCACAGGCACCATCAAGGACCACACCGTCATCGACCAATGGATCAAACAGAAGATACCCACCCAGCCCAACCCAGAGAATTACAAGGTTTACGAGAAGATGTACACCATATACAAAAAGAGCCTCGAAGCCAATGAGGCCGTATTCAGGGCGATGAGCGACCCCTAGCCTAGGCCCTCAACCCCAGACCGTGAACTCCCTGCCACACTTAGGGCACCTGAGCTCGTTTTTCCCGGTCCTCAGCCTGATGCTGGCGGCGTAGCTGCACCCCGGACAGCGCACGGTCCTCGAGCTCATACCCACTACCAGTAACCGCAAGCACTGAAAAGACTTCTCAGAGCCCCTAGGCCTCGACCCTGGGCCTGAACTCGGCGAAGATATCCTCGTATGCCCTGCAGAAGTACTCGCAGGCCTC
>CAYONH010000017.1:0-18623 GCA_964405275.1 uncultured Candidatus Bathyarchaeia archaeon
TCATAAGGGTCTGGAAGACCATCCCGGTCCCCCCCGCATTCTTGGACTAGCCCCTCCCCCTCCTCTACCTTTTTTCATACCTTCATCTCCAGGGTTCGCCACTCATCTTTAATACGTCCCTCGTATCTCCCAAAGACAATGAAGACACGGGTAGCTATCGTCCGCGTCGAGAAAGACGTGGAGGCAGCAGTCAAGGAGGCCATCAACCTCCTGGGTGGGATCGAGGCATTCGCGAAGCCCGGAGGCACATACCTCATCAAGCCGAACCTCTTCACGACCAAGACGGCTGAAGAGGGGGCAACCACAGACCTCCGGGTGATCAAGGCCGTCGCCGAGATCCTGAAAGAGGCCAACGCCAAACCCGTCGTCGGGGAGTGCCCGGCCATGGCCTCCTACGCCCGGCCCGACATCGTCTTCGACGGTCTTGGTGTGAGGGACATGTGCGAAGAGATAGGCGTGGAGCTGAACGTCCTCGACAGGGAGCCCCCGGTGAGGATAGAGAACCCCGATGCGGAGGTGGTCGGCGGGTTCTGGTTCCCCGAGTTCGCCCTGAAATCCGATGGTATAATCAACCTCCCCAAACTCAAGACCCACGTACTCACCACCCTCACCTGCGCCGTCAAGAACCTCTACGGCCTCCAGCAGGGAGGGCAGAAAGCCCACTACCACGTCATAACCGAGAACGACCCCGAGAGGTTCAGCCGACTCCTCATAGACCTCTACCAGACCATCATGGGTCGAATCTGCCTCACCGTGGTGGACGCCGTGGTCGGGATGGAGGGGGAAGGCCCCACGACGGGGAACCCCGTGGACCTGGGGCTGATAATCGCAGGCGACGACCCCCTGGCGGTGGACCTTGTCGTCTCTCGTGTCATCGGATGGGATCCCATGGAGGTGGGGACGAACTTCATCGCCGCGGAGAGGGGGCTGGGACCCGGCTCAGTTGATGGCATCGAGGTACTCGGAGCCCCAGTCGAGGATGTGACTAGGGCCTTCGAGAAGCCCAAGACCCACCAGGACGGACAGCCCTTCGTCGACATCAGGATGCCCATAGTCTGCGACGGGGGGAGGTGCACAGGCTGCGGCATCTGCGCGACGGTCTGCCCGGCGAAGGCCATAGAAGTGGACGGGACGCCCACGTTCAACGACGAGCTCTGCATCCAGTGCTTCTGCTGCATAGAGCTCTGCCCCAACGGTGCCCTCAAGGCGATTAGAACAGTGGACCCTTGACCTAACACATTGGATGGACTCCTGAGAACTGGGGCACCGTTGGTTCACTTCAAAGAAATGTTCCCATATTAAATTGGAATTAACTAATAATATTGTAAATATGGGATAATAAGCTATCTTTTTCGGACGAGGTTTTAAATGCCTTACAACAGACCTATATGGACTTGATATGGCAACAAAAGTTCTAACTAAACGAGACATAGACGACTTCCTCGCGGGAGCCGAGATCCTCGGAACCGGCGGAGGGGGAGGCATAGAATGGGCTCAAGGCATGCTCGAGTTCATCGACGAATACGACAAGAAGATCAGTCTCATCGACCCGAAGGACGTCCCCGAGGAGAAACTCGTGGTCGGGGCCGCCGGGGTAGGCGGAGGCGTGACCCCGGAGGTTAGGGAGAAGATAGAGAAGAAGTTCGGCTCCAGGCCGACCATGAAGGATTTCATGAAGACAAGCATCCTCGCAGAGAAGATGTTGTCCGGCTACCTTGGGGAGAACATATACTCTTACTTGGCCTTCGAGCTCGGCTGCGGAAACACGATACTCCCAGCCTGCATCGCTGCGATGAATGACAAGCCCGTGGTTGACGGCGACTGCAACGGCAGGGCGGTACCAGAGATAGAACTCTGCACCCTAAACGTGAAGGGCATCCCCTTCACGCCGATATCGATAGTCACCCCTTGGATGGAGACCATGCTAGTCAAGAGGGTCTACGACTACAGCAGGGCCGAGGACTTCTGTAGGGCCATCGCCGTCGCATCTGGGGGGAGCTGCATGACCATGGGGGCCCCCGTAAGGGGGAAGGAGCTCCCGGAATCGATAGTCAAGAACACCATCAGCGGCTCGATTGAACTGGGCAAGGCGATCAGGACGGCGAACGGCAAGGGCAGAGACCCCGTCGAGGCCGCCGTCAAGTCTGTGGGTGGATACCTCCTCTTCAGGGGTAAGGTGACCCACTTCGAGAGGGAGGAGCGGGGCGGCTTCATGTGGGGCGAGCATAGGTATGATGGAGTCGACGACTACGCGGGAAAGAAGTTCAGGGTCTACTACAAGAACGAGAACATGATCTCCTGGCTCGACGACAAGCCTTACGTCACCGGACCCGACTTCCTGTGCGCACTGGACGCCAAGACTGGGCAGGGCCTCTCGAACTGGGGCGACGACTTCGCCGAGGGGAGAGACGTGGCGGTGATAGGCGTCCCAGCGGATGACATCTGGCGGTCACCGGAGGGCTTGAAGATCTTCAATCCAGGACACTTCGGTTTCGACATCAAATATAGGCCCATAGAGAAGGTAGTAGGCAAATAGACACACCTATACCCCTTTTTTCTTAACCTCTACGACGAGTGGGCATTTTAATTATGGAGATTGCCAGTCGCTGGCAACGTGTGCCTTCATATAGGTGTCCGGAGACATAGGAAATCCGGGATTTTGTATGTCTGAGAGCTGTATCTTCTGCAGGATAATAAGGGCCGATCTGCCCTCCTACAGGGTATACGAGGACGAGAGAGCCCTCGCCTTCTTGGATATCGCCCCGTCGGCACTAGGCCATACGCTGATAATTCCCAAGGCCCACGTCGCCAGGATTGAGGACCTGCTCCCAGAGGACGCCGAGGCTCTATTCAGGGTGCTCCACACGCTCGTCGGCGGGATTCAGGAGGCCGTGGAGGCTCCCGCCAGCTCCGTCGGCATCAACAACGGCCCCGAGTCGGGTCAGGAGGTTCCCCATGTCCACATCCACGTCATCCCCAGATCCAGGGGGGACAGGGGAGGGATAATCCAGGGCCTGGTGCATTCAACGGGGCGCTCCAGCGGTGAAGACTTGCAGGAAATCGCCAAGAGAATAAGGGATAAGGTGGGTTAGAAGGGGGCCTTAAGGGGATAGGGCCAGGCCCTGAGGCTGCCGTCTAGGAACTTGACGTCCTTGAATCCCCGGGCCTTCAGGATCCTCTCCGCCCTGTAGGCCGTTATGCTCGTGTTGCAGAAGAGGATGATCTCCCTGTCCCTGGGCTCCCCTTCCAAACGTTCCAGTAATTCGTCCATGGAGATGTTGACGGTGCGCCGGTCGGTGATGGTCTCAGCCTCGAAGGAGGCCCTCCCCCGGCAGTCCACGAACATGAAGTCGTCGTCGCTCTCCAGCCTCCCCTTCATCTCCACGGGCGAGACGCCGTGGGCCAGGCCGTCCATTTTGTTCCTGACGACGTTGGCGGCGTGGGCTATCGCGTCGATGGCCTGACTGAAGGGTGGGGCGTAGGCAAGGTCCAGGTCGGCGAGGTCCTTCACGCTGCCGCCGTACTTCAGCGCCGTGGCGACGACGTCAATGCGCTTCACCCCGTCTCCCGTGCCCATTACCTGGCAGCCTAGGATCTTCCCGGACGCCTTCTCCGCCACCAGCTTGGCGACGAACATGCTGGCCCCGGGCATGAAGAAGCTGTAGTCCCTCTGGGGGCACAGCGAGGTCTCCACTTCATATCCCAGCTCCCTGGCCCTTCGCTCGGTGATCCCGGTGCAGCCACAGTTGTAGTCCAGTATCTTGAAGACGGCCGAGGTGGTCACCCCAGGGAAGTCGGTCTCCATCCCGTTGATGTTGTTGGCGATGATCCTGCCGTGCTTGTTGGCGGTGCTCCCCATGGGCGCGTAGACCTTCTCACCCGTCACCAGATGGGTGCACTCGACGCAGTCCCCCCCGGCGTAGATGTCGGGATCGCTTGTCTGGAGATGCTCGTTCACCGCTATGGCCCTCGTCGGCCCGATCTCCAAGCCGGCCTCCACAGCGAGGTCCGTGTTCGGGCGGACGCCTATCGCCACGATCACTACCTCGGCGTCGAACCTCCTCCCGTCGGCGGTCTCGACGCCGGCGACCTTGCCGGAGCCATCGTCCACTATCCTGCTGACGGCGCTCCCGGTCACGACGTGGACGCCGTTCTCCTTCAGGTAGCCCTCCAGTAGGAGGGCCATCTCCTCGTCCATGAGGGCGGGCACCAAGTGGGGCATCATCTCCAGGATGGTGACCTCGCAGCCCCTCTCCAGGAAGGCCCCGCAGATCTCCATCCCGATGAGCCCACCCCCCACGATAGCGACCTTCTTGGCCCCCATGTCCAGGGCATCACGGATGGCCTTCGCCTGATGGGGGTTGTAGAGCCTGTGCACCTCCTCAAGGTCGACGCCCTCCATCCTTGGCACGAAGGGCCTCGCCCCCGTGGCCAACACGAGCTTGTCGTAGGGCAGGTCTGTGGTCTCGTCGGTTTCGAGGTCCTTGACGGTGACCGTCTTGGAGACTCTGTTTATCTTTACGGCCTCGGTTCTAACCATGACCCGGATGCCCATACCGCTCTCGAAGTAGTCGGCGTCCCGGATCACTCCCACAGAGGTCTTCAGGAGTGTCTCGAACTCTACAATGCCCTCGATGTAGAAGGGCATGCCACATCCAGCGTAGCTGAGGAGGTCCCCCCTCTCCACCATGGTGATCTCGGCCTCCTGATCGAGCCTCCGGCATCGAGCCGCGGCCTTGGGACCCGTGGCGACGCCCCCGATTATGACTATCCTTTTCCTAGCCATGGTAATCTAGTTACGTTGCCCGATGGGTTCAAAAAATTATCCTTCCGCAACGTCTAAAACGCTGGATTTATTCCTTTTATAAGTGTCATGTCTGTACTCTTCAAACCCTATAGTTTAGGCCCCCTGGAGATCAGGAACCGCTTCATGAGGTCCGCGACCACCTCCTACTGGTCCGACGATAGGGGTTTCGTTAGGGACGAGAACATCAGGCTCTACAGGAGGCTGGCGGAGGGGGGTGTCGGCCTCATTGTCAAGGGCCATCTTTACGTCATGGACTCGGGGAAGGCCCACGAGGGGATGGCGGGCATAAGCCACGACCACCACGTCCCCAGACTTAAGGAGCTAACGGATGCCGTCCACGAGCACGGGGGGAAGATCGTCACCCAACTCAACCACGGCGGGTACAACAGCATATCCGAGAAGGCTGGGCCCTCATACTACAGGGGGGATGACTGGAGCGCCAGGGCTTTCTCCGAGGACGAGCTCCAAGAGGTCGTCGAGGCCTTCGGCGACGCGGCCGAGAGGTCCCTGGAGGCGGGCTTCGACGGGGTCCAGATCCACGGAGCCCACGGCTACCTCATCTCCCAGTTCCTCTCGAAAGAGGCGAACAAGAGGGAGGACGACTACGGGGGGAGCCTGGAGAACAGGATGCGCCTCCTGACCGAGGTCTACGACGAGATACGCTCCAGGATAGGGAGAGACGTCCCCGTCCTACTGAAGTTGAACAGCGATGACTTCTCCCCCGACGGCTTCACCGTGGAGGAGAGCACCGAGGTCGCCAAGGCCATCTGCAGAAGGGGGCTCGACGCGGTGGAGGTAAGCGGCGGGGGCTTCGGCAGGAAGGACGATCTCTACGAGAGGGCGAGATCTGACGACCCCGAGGTCGAGGAGGCCATCTTCGCCGGGCACGCCGAGAAGATAAGGGAGGCTACGAAGCCCACGACGATGGCCCTCGTCAACGGCATCAGGAGCCTCAGCTGCATGCAGGCCGTCGTGGATAAGGGCCTAGCGGACCTAATCTCCATGAGCAGGCCCTTTGTCAGGGAGCCCGACGTCGTCAGGAAGCTGGAGAAAGGGCAAGCGGAGGTCACCTGTACCTCCTGCGGGGCCTGCAGCGGTCGAGACGTCTTCGGGAAGGAGATGCTCCGCTGCCACCTCGAGTGAGGGCGCCGTTTAAACCAGATAGTTCTTTTATTTCCATTCACAAGTTCTCATGTGGATAATATGTCAACTGACAGTGTAGATCTGCAGATCCTGCAGGAGCTCAGGAAGATCAGGGAGAGCCTAGCGAAGGAGCCCGCACCGCTGACACCTCCGCCGGCCCCTCCAAAAGGCTTCTTGAACGAGTTCATCCAGTTCCTCAACAAGCACGGCGTCGTGGGCCTCGCCATCGCGTTCATCATGGGGGGAGCCGTGAAAGACCTCGTCTCCGCCCTCGTGGCCGACGTCTTCATGCCCCTGATAACCTTCTTCATCCCCGAGGGTGGCTGGAGAGAGGCCCCCCTGAAACTGGGTCCTATAGTGTTCAAGGTAGGACACTTCGCCGGAACCATGTTGGATTTCATCGTCATCGCCATCATAGTCTTCCTGATGATGAAGCAGCTGGAGAAGACCAACCTGAAGTAACGCAGGGACAGCCAAGCTTATCTTCATAAACACTCATTGAACGGGAAGACGTGGGAGACATGGTCGACGCAAACGAGTACTTCACCTCAGAGCCCCTCTACGTGAATGACAGCTACCTGCGCGAGTTCGACGCCGAGATCATAAAGGCCGGGCCAAAGTTCGTCGTCCTCGACAGGACCACATTCTACCCGGAGTCGGGGGGACAGCCCTCAGACACCGGATCGATCCGATGGGACGGGGGGGAGACCGAAGTCCACAAGGTGATGAAGAGGGGGAGGGACATCTTCCACTACCTGAGAGCGGACATACCCGTCGGCACGAAGGTCCACGGCTCCATCGACTGGGAGGCCAGGTTCTACAACATGAGGCGCCACAGCGGCGAGCACCTCCTCACAGGCCTCTTCGAGAGAGAGGGGTCGGGGCCCAAGGTCTACTCGGATCTAACGAAGCTCGAGTTCAAGCCCTCCGACCTGACGGAGGGGACGGTTGAGCGGGTCGGAAGGGAGTTCGACGAGATAATCGACGCGGACATCCCCCTCCGCATCTACTACACCTCCCGGGAGGAGCTGGCGGGCGAGGAGGACGAGAGGAAGAAGAGCTTCCTGGAGAAGATACCCAGGGCGGTGGACACGCTGAGGATGGTCGAGATCCCACCCTACGCCCTGACGTTCTGCTTCGGCACCCACGTCAGAAGCACGGGGGACATAGGCCATCTCTCTGAGCTGAGATTCTCTTCGGGGAAGAAGGGGAGGAGAACGGTCGAGTTCCAGCTCGAATAAACGGAAACTACCCACTAAAATTCAATAACTTAATAAGAAAACTTGGAACAATATACATTGGTGCACACAACGTGTGGCAATGGATTTTATTGATCGCAGTAGTCATTGGAGCCGCTATCCTAACGGCCATCTCCTACTACAACAAGATAAAGGTCCTATCCAACCGCATCGACGAGGCCTGGTCCCAGATCGACGTCCAGCTGAAGAAGAGATTTGACCTGGTGCCGAACCTCGTGGAGACGGTGAAAGGCTATGCCTCCCATGAAAGGGAGATCTTCGAGAGCATCGCCGCTGCAAGGGCCGGGATGGTCGCAGGGAGTCCTCAGGAGCGGATGGCCTCATCGGACATGCTGACTGGGGCCCTGGGCCGCCTCTTCGCGGTGGCCGAGGCATATCCCGACCTGAAGGCGGCTGAGAACTTCAAGCTCTTCCAGGAGCAGCTGGAGGGGATCGAGAACAAGATCGCCTACGCCAGGCAGTACTACAACAGCTCGGTGCTCAACTTCAACAACCTGATAACCACGATACCCGGTGTCTGGTTCGCGGGCGGAAGGAAGCCCCACGAGTTCCTGGAGATCCCCGAGGAGAGCCGTGAGACGCCTAAAGTGGAGTTCTGATGGAACGACGCAGCTTCCACGAGGAGATAGCGAGGAACAGGCGGAGCTCCATCCTCCTCGCGTCGACCCTCACAGTCATAATCCTGGTTCTGGCCGCCACCCTATCTTTCCTCTTCGCCCCCGAGGCGGTCCTCTACGTCCTCCCCTTGACCCTCATCTTCATGGTGATCTACTCATACAGCTCCTACATGTACGGCGACCGGGTCGTCCTCTCAGCCACTGGAGCCATCCCAGCCGAGGGGCGGGACTACGTCTACCTCAACGATACGGTTGAGGGCCTCAGCATCGCTGCTGGCACACCCAAGCCCAAGGTCTACGTCATCGAGAGCGATGAGATAAACGCCTTCGCGACGGGCCGTGACCCGGAGCACGCAAGCGTCACCGTCACGACGGGGCTCATGGCGGCCCTGGACAGGCAGGAGCTTGAGGGGGTCATCGCCCACGAGATCTCCCACGTCAGGAACAGGGACGTAACCTTCATGACCCTCGTCGCCGTCCTCGTCGGCCTCGCAGCCATCCTCAGTCACATCATCCTCAGGACATACAGGTTCAGATCCTACTCTGGAGGTAGCGGCCGAAGGGGGGGCAGGGACAGAGATCGTGGGGGCCTCGGCATGGCCATACTGGCGTTCGGGTTCATACTCGCCATCTTCGCCCCCCTCCTCACGCGGATAGTCCAGTTCGCTGTCTCCAGGAAGAGAGAATTCCTCGCGGACGCGTCAGGCGCCGAGCTCACCCGCTACCCCGACGGGCTGGCCTCGGCCCTGGAGAAGATCAGTGAAAACAACAGGGGCGACATGGATGTGAGCGAGGCGGTGAGCCACCTCTTCATAGCGGATCCCAACAGGAGCGCCCTGGACAGCCTCTACGCCACCCACCCACCCATCGACGAGCGGATAAAGCGCCTCAAGGCGATGTAACTGGAGAAGTTGAGTAGCTTCCCCTTTTTTCATTCAGGCTAGTATGTCTCGCTTCTGTAGTTCTCGTAGACGCTGATGAAGGCGAGGTCGATCACCACGCCGAGGCAGGCGGTGAGGAGCCCCCCGATCCAGGGCACGAAGCTCAGTAATATGGTCCCGAATATCGAGGCGAGGATGATGATGGTGACGTCCCCGATGTCCCTCGTGATGACGCTCCAGGCCCTGGAGATGGCGGTCCCGACGCTGGTCTCGTCCATGACGATTATCACGAACATGAAGATGGAGACGGGGATCAGGAGGATGGTTATGGACAACAGGACGCCGACGATGGAGGCGACGATGAACGTCCCTATCCTCCCGACGACGTAGTTCATGCTAGCTCCGAGGTCCAGCCTCTCACCGACAAAGGCGTCCCGAGCCATATCGATGGAGGCGAAGTTCAGAAGGTAGACCAGAACAGAGCCGGCAAGGGAGAGGAGCGCAGTAAAGAAGAACACAGGAGAGTAGGAACTGGGGTCCAGAGGGGACCAACCATCGGGGTTAACCAGCGTCGAGATCAGAGAACCTAATAGGACCGGTGCGAAGACCATGGGCTTCGTGGAGGCTATCCTGTATGCCAGAGACAGGTGATCAGAGGCCCTCGCCCCCGTGGGTCGGGCCTGGCGTTTCGGACCCTTGAGCTGTTCGCCGCAGATCGGGCAGACATCGTATTCCTCCTCGACCTGGGCTCCACATTTTTGACAGTAAGGCAATTTTACTCCCTTTTGATCACTCTAGGTTGGGTCGAATTAAAGGTTCTGATAAGAACATAGGATCGACCCCCTCCATTTTTACATAGATAGGGTGAATTATGGTGCAACTGGTGATTATGAGTTGAAGACCAACGTTGACTCAATCGTCAAGATGAAGGTGAAGGGGGAGATCATCCACCCCGAGCTCTGGGTTGAGAGGGGCTTCGTGACCACATGGGACGGGAGGCCGAAGCTAACCGTGGGCATCGGAGGCATCGTCCACAACGTGAGGGTGGGGGACCCCGTCTTCGGCTGGTACGCCGACCACCTCAACGCCGGCGTGGCCGTCTCGGACCCCGACTCCTCAAAGCAGCGGGGCGTGAACGTCTTCTCCTGCATCGGGAACCCGGCGAAGGTCCTCACAGGGGAGGCGAAGGGAGCCAAGGGAGTCGTGGTCGGCAAGACATACTTCTTCGCCGGGCGCTCGTACAGGCTCGTCGTCGACTTCAAGCCGGAGGACAGGGCGAAGCTGACGATAGGCGACAAGATCGAGATAGAGGCCTGGGGGACCGGGCTCGCCATAGAGGGCTTCGAGGACGTGAGGATACCCTCCCTCGCGCCCGACCTGCTGGAGAAGATCGGTGTGGGCATCGATGACGGGAAGCTGACGGTTCCCGTTGTGAAGATCGTCCCCGGCAGCATCATGGGGACAGGGGTGGGGCGAGGGGGATCCCACGCGGGGGCCTGGGACATACAGTCCTGCAGCACGGAGCTCAACGATGAACTGGGGCTTGACAGCCTGAGATTCGGGGACCTCGTCGCGGTCACCGACGTCACCTCCGAGTACGGCAACGGCGTCTTCGAAGGCGGGATAGTCGTGGGAGTCGTCTCCCACGGAGAAAGCGAGATTGGCGGACACGGACCCGGCATAGCAACCATCTTCTCGGGAAGCAAGGAGAGGCTAAAGCCGGTCATCGAGCCGAAGGCGAACGTCGCCTACTACCTCGGCCTAAGAGGAGACCTGGAGTGGTGAAGATGCTAAAGACTAACAAGGACAGGCTGGTCCAGGTCTCCGTCATGGGGGAGATCTCCCACCCCTCCACGACGGGGAGCTACAGGACCGGTTTCGACGGTGTCCCGCGGCTCAGCCCCGGGGGATCGGGGATCAAGCTCAACTTCAGGGTCGGCGACTGCGCCTATGGCTGGGTCGCTGACCACTTCGAGCCGGGCGTCTGCCTCCAGAACAGGGGCTCCGTGAGGCAGTTCACGGCCCTCAACGCCCTCGCCTGCATCGGGAACGAGGGGAGGGTGGTGACGGGCGAGGCGAAGGGGGAGAAGGGCACCGTCACGGGGAAGCACGGCTACTCCAAGACCTTCGTGGACTTCCCCCTAGAGACCCTGGAGAGGTTGACGATCGGGGACAGGATACAGGTCACCGGCTGGGGTGTGGGTCTGGAGTTCGAGGGCCACGAGGACGTCCGGATGATGTCCCTCTCCCCGAGGCTCCTCGAGGCCATGGAGATCCGCGAGGAAGGGGATGGGCTGGTGGTGCCTGTGGCGAAGATCGTCGAGGGCAGGATGATGGGCTCCGGGATAGGAGGAGGGAGCGGGGGCATACCCGACCTGGGCGACTTCGACATCCAGAGCACAAGCCCCGAGCTCACCGAGAGATACGGTCTGTCAGGGGTCCGGATCGGTGACATTGTCGGGATCAAGGACATGCTCTCCCATTACGCCAGGGGCATCCACCCCGGGGCGGTGACCATCGGCGTCGTCTCCCACGGCGCCAGCTTCTCAACGGGTCACGGACCGGGAGTATCGCCTATCATGTCCGGCTACCCCGGAAAGCTTGTGCCAGTCGAGGACGATAAGGCGAACATCGCCTACCGCTTGGGTCTCAGGCCAGAGAAGGAATGGTAGCCTCCCTTTACCCCCTTTTTTTATCAGTCGTTGAGTGCAACGGATCTCTTCTTCAGTGTCTCAGGAATTTTGAAGTAGATGATTGGTAGCCTGATTACGGCCTCAAGGATCACGGGTATCAGGAAGATGAGGCCGGGGTTCACGCTCTCGTAGAGCATCCCGCCTATAATGGGGGCGGGAATCCTGACCAACGAGTTGATGGTGTTGGTGACGCCGAGCCATCTACCCCTCTTCTCCGCGGGAACCAGCTCAAGCATCCACGTCTGGTAGGAGCTCCCGGCCATGCTTATCCCCCGGCAGGCCCAGGCGAGGATGAGCCAGGAAGGGTGGGGAGCAAATACAAGGATCAGGAAGAACAGGAACCGGGCGGGCCTGGTCAATAGGAACGCCAGCTTCCTGCCCCTGGTGTCTGCCAGCCTGCTCAGTGGGAGGGCGAAGACTATCGATGAGAGGGTCGAGGCAGTGCTTAGGAGGCCCAGGGTTAGGGTGTCCGCCCCCTTGATTTCTGCGGCGTAGAGAAATATGAAGGACATCGTCATCCCCATTATGAAGGATCCCAGACCGCTCACCACAAGGAAGGCCTTGAGGCCCTCCCCCTCGCTGAAGACCTCCCGGATGTCACGGAGGAAGTTCGTCTTTTCCCCTTTCGGCCTTGGCATGGGCGGAACGCTATCAAGCTTCATGTAGACGTAGCCGTAGAGGATCGCCAGCCCGATGAAGCGTATGTAGTACATGGGCCTAATGCCCTGGACGGTCATCCCCCCGAAGTAGTCAATTAGGAGGGCAGCAGGAATGGGAGCGACGATGCCGATGGTTGAGGCGATGACCTGGCGTAGCGCGAATCCCTGAGCCCGCTCCTCGTCCTTCAGGGCTCTGGAGAACATGACGTTCTGGCTCCGCATCATCAGCGCCATGGTGAAGGGGCTCACCATCATGGCCAAGAGTATCCATGTCCAGTCCTGGGCGAGGGCGTAGAGGGCGATCATGAGCACCTGGAACGCCATCCCGATGCCCATCACCTTCTTGAGGTCGTACCTGTCAGAGATCCAGCCAGATGGCAGTGAGATAACCATGTTGATGGCGCTGCCTATGCTGCTCATGGTCCCCAGGGTCACAGGGTCGGCACCTAGCGCCGTCGTGTAGATGGACTGGTAGCTGTTCGTGAGGTTCATGAGGAATGTGGCTCCGGAGGCACGGACGAGGAGCATCCTGTAGTTGTGGTTCTGCCTCCTCAGGAACTCACGGGCCCTCTGCACCACCTGCAATCTCGATACCTTCTCCAGTCTACGGTTGAAGCTCTCCTTAGGTAACTAAACTCTGTTATAAACCGTTCCCTAGATACCGCTAGTTTACGTATAGAAGGTTTTTTCCGGGCGTACAGTCAATATTATTCGAGGTTCTAGTTTTGAAGGTTAAAGCAGCCAACGGCCTCGTCAGGATACTGAAAGCCGAAGGAGTGGAAGGCGTCTGTACATTCCCTACAAATATATTCAACAACGCCTGCGGGGAGGAGGGCGTACCGAACGTCATGCTCCGTGACGAGCGCTACGCCGTGGCCGTCGCGGACGGCTATTCCCGCGTCTCCAACGGTAAGAGCTTCGGCGTCTGCTCCGTCATGGGAGGCCTCAACGCCGCCGGCATCCAGATGGCGTACGGCGCCCTCGCCCAGGCCTACGAGGACGGGACGCCCCTCCTCTGCCTGACTGACGGTGTGCCCACCGGGTCAAGCGGCGTGGAGAGGTTCAATATCGACGACGCCTTCCAGAGCGTCACCAAGTGGAGCGGGTACATCAACAGGGCGGACAGGGTCCCTGAGTACATGAGGCGAGCCTTCACCCACCTCCGCTCGGGGAGGCCTGCACCAGTTCTCCTCCAGCTACCCCGGGGACTCGGGGAGTATGACGAAGAGGAGCACCCTTACACTCCTGTGAAGGGCTGGAGGTCCCAGGGCGACGTCAGGGACGTGGAGGTCGCGGTAAGGGCTATCCTCTCGGCGAGGAGGCCCATCATCTACGCTGGCCAGGGCGTCTTCTACGCGGACGCATGCGACGAGCTGCTGAAGTTCGCCGGGTCGGTCCAGGCCCCGGTGCTCACGACCCTCAAGGGGAAGAGCTGCTTCCCCGAGAACCACCCCCTCTCACTGGGCGTCAGGGGCGCCCCAGCCGAGAGGTTCCTCCACAAGGCCGACCTCATATTCGCGATAGGCTGCGGCTTCTCTCCCGGGCACTTCGGCCACGTGATCCCGGATCCAGGGGGTAAGACCATAATCCACTGCACGGTGGACGAGGCTGACATCAACAGGAGCTACTGGACGGACCACGCCATCCTCGGGGACGCCAAGCTGGTGCTCAAGCAGATGATGGACGAGGTGATGAGTAGGGGATTGCCCAGCGATAGGGAGGGGCTCATGGAGGAGCTGGAGGAGGCTAAAAGGGCGAAGGCGGAGAAGTATGGACCGCTCCTCTCCTCGGACGAGTCCCCCATCAACCCCTACAGGGTCTACGGGGAGCTGATGGAGGTCCTGGACAGGGGGAACTCCTTCGTGACCCATGAGTCAGGGGGCACCCGGGACCAGCTGAGCACCGTCTACGAGGCCCTCATCCCCCACGGCTTCATGGGCTGGGGAAACATCACCACCCTGGGCTTCGGCCTCGGGGCCGCCATGGGCGCGAAGCTGGCCTTCCCCGAGAGGCAGGTGGTGAGCGTGACGGGCGACGCCGGCGTCGGCTACCAGCTGGGCAACTACGAGGCCCTCATGAGGAACGGAATGGGGGTCACGACGGTCCACATCAACAACTCGGGGTTCAGCGGATACGGCCCCGGCTTCTGGGGGCCCGGCCACTCCCCGCACACATACAAGGTGACAACCTCGGAGAGGCAGAGCACGGCGAAGTCCGTGGGGGGCTTGGGAATCCACTCCGAGAGGATCGATGACCCTGATGAGGTGGCACCTGCACTGAAGAGGGCGTTGAGAGAGAACGAGTCAGGTAGGCCGGCGTTCATAGAGGTGATATGCTGTATGTATCCTGTCTTTGGAGGATGGGTGAGGGGTTAATCCAAACCTCCTCTGTTCCATTTTCCTCCGCCTTTCCGAGGGGAAGGGTTATTGTGAAGGTGGTTCCCTCTCCAACCTCCGAGGTTACCTCTAACGTCCCAATGTGCTCATCGATGGTCTGCTTGCAGTAGGTGAGCCCCAGGCCTAAGCCTGTCTTCTTCGTGGTCTGGAAGGGCTTGAACAGGTTCTCCAGATTCTCATGGGGAATACCCACACCTGTGTCCCCGATGGATATTGAGACAGTGTCAGGGGTCTTCTCGGCATGGATTGTCAGGGTTCCTCCTTTCGGCATCGCCTCGACGGCGTTCCTTATCATGTTGTCGAAGACCCGCCTCATCTTCATGGGGTCCAGTTCCACCGCCTGTAGACCCTCGTCGATAGCGAGGTCGACGTCTATGGGGGAGGGTATGCTGCTCTCTGACACGGAGCTTCTGATAAGGTTTTCAAGGTCCACCGTGAGTATCTGGAGGGGTTGAACCCGGGTCCGCGAGCGCAAGTCATCAAGCATGATGACGGAGCGATCAACGGAGTCCTTGATCATCCCTAGGAGCTCGTCCTTCATCTGGGGCGCCTTTTCCAGTAGATGCACCGCGTTCATGATGGTCTGGAGGGGGGACCTGATGTCGTGTCCCACCATCGCGGCTATCTTTCCCGCCGTCGCTATCCTCTCCGCCGTCATAAGGTCCTGGGTCTTCTCCCTGACTAGGTCCTCCAGATGCTCAAGATTTCTTATCCGTGAGAGAGCTGAGCCCACATGCTGCGCAAGGGTCTCCATGAGGAGCCGGTCATTCTCGTCGTACGCGTCGAGCTCCAGGCTCTCCACGTTGAGGACGGCGACAACCTTCCCGTCCGCTTTCACTGGGACGGCCATCTCGGAGAGAGCAGGGATGGAGCCCTCTACGAATGACGGTTCCTCACGGGTATCCCCAATGATGATTGTCTGCCCGGTCCTCGCGGCCTTCGAAGTGACCCCCTTCCCATTTAGCGAGAGGGTTATACCGCGCATCTTGGCTCCCAGAAGGTCCAATGTCTTGAGGGTGTCGCCCTTAACCTCGATGTAGCCTGCGACCTCCAAGCCAAGCGTCCTCCTCATTGCCTCGGTTGAGGCTTTAACGACTTCGTCGAGGTTCCTCGCCTCGGAGAGAGCGATGGCGCTCGTGTGCAGCGCTGAGAGCCTCTCCTCGTATCGGTGCCTCTCTTCCTCGTTCCACAGCCGTTCGAGTGCGGATGCGACGTGCAGCGCAAGAGTCTCAACCAAATCTTGATCCTGCTCAGAGAAGAAGCCCGGCTGCTGGCTCTCGACGCTGATTATAGCAGCCACCATACCCCCCACCGTCACTGGCACGGCTAACTCGGAGATAATGCCAATATCATCACCGGAGCCGGATACGTAGTCCTTATCCTCCCTGATATCTGTTATTCGCTGGGTCTCCCCGGTCTTCGCAGCTCTGACGGTGATCCCAGGTCCGTCTAGGGGGAGGATGATCAGATCTCGAGGGGTCACCCCCCTCACAACGAGATACTTCAGGCTGTCATCCTCTAAAATGGCGAAGGCTGCGAAGAAGAAACCGAGTATGTTCTCAAGGACGTACATCGTGGCATCCGCCATCTCCTGTATGCTGGAGACCAGCCCGAGGTCCGTCGCATGTCTGTGAAGCGCCTCTAGCCTCGACTCGTACCTGAGGAGCTCCTCCCTTTCTCTTAGTTTGATCATGGAGAAGGCCAAGTGCAGGGCGAGGGTCTCGAGAAGTACCCTGTCCTGCTCGTTGAAGGCGTCGATGAGGGTACTCTCTGTGTTTAAAACTACGACCACTTCTCCGTTGACGGTGACTGGAACGGCCAGCTCGGATAGTGACCCCTGCCTCCCTCTTACGTATTCATCGTCATTCCGGATGTCCGGTATCAGTTGGGTGACGCCTGTCCTCGCTGCCCTGACTGTGATACCGGGGCCATCCAATGGGAGTCTAAGGGGCTTGCTCTCGTTCAAGGTGAGAACATCAACGAGGGATCCGCTCTCCACCTTGATGACGTCGATTGACTCGTAGCCCAGGACTTCATGCATGGCATTAAACGTGGCCTTGTAGGCCTCATCGATCGTCTCAGCCCCATTGAGCGCCTCGGCCTGGACGTTGAGCGCCCTCAGCTTCTCTCTGTACTGTATCGAGTCTGTGATATCTCTCAAGATCCCCTCATAGCCTATGACGGATCCCTTCTCGTCCCTTCTCAGGCTCAGAGAGATCTCTTCCCAACCGATGGATCCGTCGCTCCTCCGAAATTTAAGGACCCTACCCTTCACCTCCCCTCTCTCATTGACATCCCTCAGGAGGGCCTCCCTGTCGGAGTCTTGCGCATATGTGTGCCTGGTCTTGATCTTTCCTGACAGCAGTTCCTCGAGTTCATAGCCGAAGATTGTTGCGAAAGCGGGATTTACCAAGACATATGTGCCATCTAGGTCTGTCTGGAACAGTC
The DNA here is from genome assembly GCA_964405275.1 of uncultured Candidatus Bathyarchaeia archaeon. Lineage (GTDB taxonomy): Archaea > Thermoproteota > Bathyarchaeia > TCS64 > TCS64 > BS750m-G28. The sequence continues at coordinate 16,904 of CAYONH010000017.1, forward strand.
CCTCGGATACAGAATTGAAAAGCGCCTGATAGCGGTTCTCCGACATCAGCCCATCCCTACTATTTTACTGCGCGCGAGCGTACGTAGAAGATGAACGTCCTGGTGCCTCTTCTTCATTCTACACCCTTCAGGCCATCCAACCATCGAGGTTTTTGTTAATATATATAAGAGAAATCGATTATCAATCCATGTTCTCAGGGAGGCTCCAAGCCCCTATTCCCCAGGGAATATTCCTGACAAATATTTATTTATACAAGAATAAGGGACTACAGTCTCACGATTAGGAGGGAAAAGACCTCACAAATATATCTTCTAAGGGGAAGAACGGGCGGTCGATATCCGAGATTAACGAGAAGATCCGGAACGGAGACGTTCAGGTTCTAACAGCTTCTAAGTTCAAAGACCTGGTGGAGAGCAGCGGCGTCCAGGTAGCCTACAAGGAGGTTGACGTCGTCACCACCGGCACCTTCGGAGCCATGTGCTCCTCAGGAGCGATCATAAACCTCGGCCATGCCGACCCGCCAATAAAGATCCAGAACGCTTGGTTGAACGACGTGCCCATCCCCCACCCGGGGGCGGCCGTGGACCTCTACATAGGGGCCACGATAGGTTCTGAGACCAAGCCATCTGAGTACGGGGGAGCCCACGTCATCGAGGACCTGATAGCGGGCAAGGAGGTGGAGCTCAGGGCGACGGCGTACGGTACGGACTGCTACCCGAGGACCCGCATCGAGACGACATTAACCAAGGAGGACCTCAACCAGTTCTACCTGCTCAACTTCAGGAACGGCTTCCAGAGGTACTCCTGCGCCACAAACGGCAGGGACGAGACCATCTACACATACATGGGGAAGCTCCTTCCCCGATACAGGAACGCCACCTACTCGGGAGCGGGGGAGCTCAACCCCCTCTCTAATGACCCCGACTACGAGACCATAGGCCTAGGCACCAGGATATTCCTCGGCGGAGCACAGGGGTACGTCATAGGCGAGGGGACCCAGCACAACCCGAAGAGTCGCCTAGGGAACATATCTGTAAGGGGGAACGCGAAGAAGATGAGCCCGGAGTTCATCCGCGGAGCCTCCTTCAATAACTACGGCACGAGCATCTACATCGGGCTAGGTATACCGATCCCACTTCTCAACGAGGGGATAGCCAAGAAGGCTTCCATCAGGGACGAGGAGATCGTTACGGATATAGTGGACTACGGGATACCCCGCAGGGATAAGGGGTCCATCAGGGACACCAACTACAAGGAGCTCAAGTCGGGGAGGATAGACGTCAACGGCAGGGACGTCAAGGTCTCAAGCATGTCAAGCCTGAAGAAGGCTCACAAGATCTGCGAGATGCTGAAGGAATGGATCGACGGAGCGTCGTTCTACCTGACGCAGCACGTGGAGAAGCTGCCGACGGACACCGTCTTCAAACCCATGAAGCAGACCTCGGAGAGCGCATTCGTGGAGAGCATAGTCCATGAGGCAATCACCATCAACGAGAACGAGAGGATAGATGAGGTGGCGCAGAGGCTCGTGAGCCACTCGGTCAACCACGTGGTTGTGGTAGACGGAGGCGGCAAGCTAGGGGGCATAGTCACATCCTGGGACATCACCAAGTCAATCGCTAACGGGAAAAAGTCGCTCAAGGATATCATCGTGCGAAAGGTCCACACGACCTCCCTCAACGAGCCCCTTGAGGTCGCATCAAGGACGCTGGCCCAGCA
>CAYONH010000018.1:0-1708 GCA_964405275.1 uncultured Candidatus Bathyarchaeia archaeon
GGCGTTGGGGCTGCTCTCCCGTGTCATCCTTTTATGATCAGACTGTAACAGTAGGGTCATGCTTGAGTCCGCGACCAGCAAGGGCGTCGACTTCCTGAGGAGGCAGCACAGGGCCTTCAAGGTCAACATCTACAGGAACCTCATCTCCAAGTTCTCCATCGGCCTCACCCAGCAGTATCAATCCATCTACATCGCTGCCCTAGGCGCGGGCGCCGTGGAGCTGGGCCTCGTGAGCAGCGTCGGCGGGGTCGCCAGCACAATCCTCACAGTGCCCGTAGGGTGGCTGGCGGACAGGTACGGGATAAGGAAGGTGCTAATGTCGGGGCTGGGCATCATGCTCCTCAGCTTCCTCGCCTTCGGCCTCGCCCAGGGCTGGCAGATGGGTGGGCTGGCGATGGGGCTCTTCACCATGGGGTTCAGCTTCGCAATGGTGGTCTGCCCCATGATCTGCGGGAACACCCTCAAGAACGAGGAGAGGGTCACCGGAATGCAGCTCTGCGACACCGTCACAGCCCTTCCCCGCCTGGTTGCCCCCATCGTTGCGGCGTACCTCATAACGTCGTTCGGCGGGATGAACGCCGAGGGCATACGTCCCCTGTTCTGGATCTCGGCGGCGGGCATGCTGTTGGCCTTGATGATCGTTTACCTGTACCTCCCCAACCCGATTGAGCCCTCCAAGAAGGGGGGCAGCATACTGCAGGGATTCGGCAGGGTCTTCAAGGAGGGGACCATGGTGACCCGCTGGCTCGTCTACACGATGATCTCGACGGTGCCCATGTACCTCGCATTCTACATCCCCTACTACGCCAAGGAGATCAAGGGGGCCGACCCCTACGTCATCGGCCTCATGGACTCCGCCTACTGGGCCTCCAGCGTCTTCCTGGCCCTCCCCGTGGGGATCCTGGCAGACAGGTACGGCAGGAAGAAGATGGTGGCCCTGCTGACGCCGTTCTACTGCCTTGCCCTGGTGCTCCTCGTCGTATCGCCCAACGACCTGGTGCTGATACTGGCCGGGCTGCTGAACGGGTTCTTCATGCTGGGGGCCATCACCCAGGCCGCCATCGGGCTGGAGCTGGTGCCCAGGGAGATACTGGGGAGCTGGAACGGGCTCAACTCCCTCAGCAGGGGCCTGGTGAACATCGCTGCGCCCATAATCGGGGGCCTCCTGTGGGCGTCGCTGGGGCCCGAGTACGTCTTCTACTTCCTCATCGCGACCCAGGTCGTGAAGCTCGGGATCCTCTGGACCATCCCCTCCTCCGTGACGAGGGGCTGAGCCCCGGTCAGGGGAGCTCGGGGAAGACGCCCGGAGATCGTCGGTGCCCCGTCGACCGCTCGTATGCATAGGCTATCCTGATTATATCCGGCTCCCCGAATAACCTCCCCACGATCTGCAGACCAGCGGGAAGGTCCCCGTACGTGAAGCCCATGGGCACCGTCAGCCCAGGGAGCCCCGTGCCGGGTGGGATCCTCTGGCTGTTGTCACCGTGGGGGCTCTCCATGTCCCCCACCTTCCTGGGCGGGTTGCTCCACGTGGGGTAGACGATGGCCTCGACCCTGTGCCTCTCCATGGCGTCGAGCACCGCTTCCCTGAAGGCGACGTTCTTGGGCTCCTGGTACACGTCGGTGTTCTTCACCGTCTCCGGGTCTATCTCCAGGTTCCTCTTGAGCCTGTTCTCGACCGGGGGATGGTAGAGCCCGGAGTCCACGA
>CAYONH010000018.1:1808-5644 GCA_964405275.1 uncultured Candidatus Bathyarchaeia archaeon
TAGGGGCTGAAGGCCCACTCGGCCATGTTGGACTTGGCGAGGACGATGGCCCCGGCCTCCCTTATCCTCCTGACCTGAAAGGCGTCGTCCGGTGGGATGGAGTCCTTGAGGGCTAGGCTGCCCGCTGAGGTAGGGAGGTCGTGGGTATCGTAGTTGTCCTTGACTATGATAGGCACTCCGTGTAGGGGGCGGAGCACCCCGGTCCTGGCGTACTCCTCGTCGAGCTCCTGTGCTCTCTTCAGTGCGCCCGGGTTGACGCGGATGATGGAGTTGAGCCCCGTGGGCTTGTCGTAGGCCTCTATGCGCTTCAGGTAGAGCTCCACGAGCCGACGGCAGGTCAGCTCACCGGCTTCTAGCGCTCTATGAATCTCGTCTATCGAGGTCTCAACGACGGAGAAATCGGCTACCATATCAACGCATGCATTTTTCACACTCTATTTAACGTTACCTTGAAAGAGAACCAGTCCCTCCCTGATGGACGGCTTATACGTTTAGACCGTTCTCTTGTCCAGTCTCCAGGAAATGAACAGCGGTATCAGGCTGAACAGGTTGATGATCCCGCCTATCCAGAAGGGGATCGTGCTTCCCATGGAACTCCAGATCAGCCCAGCAATTATGGGCCCCCCCATCCGACCCATCATGATGAAGGTATCCGTGATCCCCGTGGCGATCCCCATGTTCTCTTCCCCCACCATCTTGGCGTATACGACTGGCCGCGCGGGGCCGTCGAATGCGCCGACCAGCCCGGCCAAGAAGCTGTTGACGAGCATTAGCCCATAGCTGGGCATCAGGACATGGAAGATGGTAGTGGGGGTGGTCAACACGATGTGGAGGGCTATCATCGCCCATCCACCGACCTTGTCGGTGAGCCTACCAGCCGGGACCGCTCCCAGCCATAGCCCGATGAAACGCACCGTCTGGACCATGCCAACTGAAGCTATGGCCAACAGCAGCCCCTTCTTGGCGTACAGAGCCCAGAAGGTCACACCTATGTAGAAGCCGAACCCGTGGACGGCAAACGCTGCCATGAGGAAGGCGTAGGAGTGGTGTCTCTTCAGGAACGCAAAGGTATTCGGGAGGGACTCAAAGGCCACCAATCCCGCCGTCTTGAGGGAGCTGCCGCCTCCGGAGAACGCCCTGCCAACCTCCACGCTGAAGACGACGACGATGATGGTCGAGAGAAGGGCGAGGCCTGAGTGTATGGTGAACATCCACTGGTACCCGAAGAAGGAGGCCACCATGCCCCCGAACATGCTCCCGAAAAGCAGGGGCGTGAAGATGAGCAACTGGAACACTCCGATGGCGGTTCCACGGCCCTCAATCGGGGTGGATTCAGCGACGGCGGCCATGACCGACGGCTTCCGGAGGCCGTTCATGAAGCCGATGACGGAGATGAGGAATGCGAACACTCCGAAGTTCCTGGTGTAGCCGAGGAACAGCGAGGCTGCGGCGGAGGCTGCGAATGAGAAGGCTATGGGGGCCTTGCGGCCGATCCTGTCTGACAGGTTTCCCAGGAGGAGGCTTGACATCATCTGGCTGAACATCAGCAGGCTCCGGAGGAAGCCCATGGTGACCACCTCGAAGCCGACGAAGTCCAGGTAGGGCTCCAGGATGCTGCCCCAGAGGCTCTCCCCTATCCCAGTGACCATGTCGGATACGCCGTAGACGATGTGATTGCGTTTGGGGTCCCGTATTTTATCCAAGTCTAGGTCACGCTGCTTCCTTATGCTGGACTTGCTGACCTGATAGGGGTTTCCATGATCAGATCTAAAAACGGTTGAAGGCGTAGAAAATGGGGAGTATGGTGTACTACTCCGGTGGCTTGATGCCTTCCCAGCCCCACATGTCCTTGACGGGTGTCGGCTTGAACTGTTTCCGTATTGCCCCTTTGATGAAGATGGCTCCAGTCGGGCAGGCCTCCTCGCAGTGGAGGCAGATGAGGCACTCCTTGGGCAGCACTATGTCGATCTTCTTGTTCACGTAGTCGATGTCGTAGACCTCCTGGGGGCACGCCTCGAAGCAGTTCATGCAGAATATGCACTTCTCCCTGTCGATGGTGACCTCGAACTGGTCCACCCTCGTCCAGGCTTTCCCTTTGTCGCTCATTCCTGATCCATCCCCTTTACCTTCACCTTCTGAGGCTTCCACTTGAAGTAGATCTGCTCCAGCGGCTCGGAGCTCATCTTCATCTCTCCGTCCTCCAGCCGGAGCAGGGTCTTCCTGATCCAGTACGCGTCGTCCCTGTCGGGGAAGTCGAGCCTGTTGAACGTCCCCCGGGTCTCCTCACGCATCATGGAGCAGCGGGCTATCATCTCCCCGACGTAGACCAAGTTCCACGCCTCAATCGCCTCCCTGAGCTGCCTAGGCTGCCTCGCCCAGAGCTTCGTCAGGTTCTCCTTCTTGATCTTGTCAAGCCCCGCGAGGCACCTCTCAAGACCCTCCTTGGTCTTCAGGACCCCCGCCTCCTTCCACATTAAGTTCTTTATGAGCTCCTTAACCTTGCGCGGGTCACCCTCGTCGCTGGGCTCCCGCTCCATGATCTCCCTCCACCGTTTCGAGAGCTCCCCAGCCTTCCCGGTGTCCATGGCCGGAAGATCGTTTCTCTGTGCGTAGAGCCCGGCGGTGTCGCCCGCTCTCACCCCAAACACGTTGGAGTGGCGGAGGCTGTCCACGTCGTATGTGACCTCCCCCGCGGCGATGAGGCCGTCGAGGCTGGTCTCGCAGTCCTTGTTGATGATGCATCCCCCGAAGTTACCGAGTGCCCCCGGGAACATCCTCACGGGCTTGTTCTTCCAGTCGTGGTTCCTGAGCAGGTGGAGGCCCTGGACGCCCTTGGGCTCCGACAGCCACACCTCCTCGGGCACCCTGCTGAAGTCCAGGTAGACGCTGGGTACATCTGGGTCTCCTCTCCCCTTGTCGACCTCCATGGCCATGCCCCTGCTGATGGTGTTGACCAGGTCGATGACCGGGGCGCCGTACCTCTGGTGGAACGGGTCGTCGGGGTCGAGGGTCGCCGGCTTCTCGACGACCCCCTTGAACCTCTTGACCATGTCGTCTCCCCACTCGAGGTTCGGGAGCTCACGGTGGACGAAGTTGGTGCTCGTGGGGATGTAGTTCTTGAGGAACTGCTCCCCGTCCTTGTTGAGCACGACCCCCAGGGTCCTCGCGTATGAGGGGGGTATCCAGAAGTTGGGCAGGTTTGGCTCGGCGCATATCCACGCGTCGAAGAGTATGAACTCCATCATTGAGAGCTGGACGCCCGCACGGTAGGCCATGACGAAGCCGTCCCCGGTCGCCCTGACCGGGGTGTTGTTACGCTTGTAGACCTCAGCACCGCCACCGGTCGCCAGGACCGTCACCTTCGCATTGATGGCCACCCATTTCCCCGTGTCCATGTAGAACCCGACGACCCCCGTCACCCGGTCCCCCTCACGGACGAGGTCTGTGATCATCAGCTTCTCGATGCACTTTATGTCGCTGTTCTTGACGTACTCCACCATGGGGCCGATGTTGGCCCAGCCGACCCGGCCTGGGGGGCCGTAGCTCTTCTGCCCCCTTGGGTTGAGGACACCGTACTCCTTGAGCTCGTCCTGTCGCACCACCACCTCCTTGGCGGCGACGTATTCCAGCTCCTGCTCCCTGATGCCGGTGACGGCGAACGCGTTGGAGATTATGTGGAACGCCGTGAACTCGTCCACGCTCTGAGGATGGGTGAACGACCAGTAGCCCTCGACGAGCCCCGTGGTGCCACCAGCCATGCTGGATAGTGTCTGCCTTCCGAAGAGGGTCTTGTCCACTATCGTGACGTCTGGCACGTACTTCCGGGCCTGTATGGC
>CAYONH010000018.1:5744-7376 GCA_964405275.1 uncultured Candidatus Bathyarchaeia archaeon
TTCAGGTACCTGTCGAACCACCTGACGATGTGCCTCAGCCTCTCCGTCCTCAGGGAGGGCTTCCCGATGCGACTTAACCCGTGGCTGTTGTTGGCGAACCTGATGAACTCGGTCTCCTTCTTCTGCCTCTTCATCGCGTAGTAGAGCTGCTCCCCCTCGGACAGGGGACAGCGGTAGTCGTACTCTGAGTGGATTATGAGCAGCGGCGTGTTGATCTTGTCGGCGTAGGTTATGGGGCTGAGCTCCAGGTAGCGCTCGGGGATCTCCCAGGGCTCATCGCCTGCCCCGACGCCGGTGTGCCCCCAGCTCACGTCGCTCGTCCCGACCTGGCTGTACCAGTTGCAGACTGACCGCATCGTGACGGCGGCCTTGAACCTGTCCGTGTGGCCCACGGTCCAGTTCGTCATGAAGCCCCCGAAGGAGCCCCCTGCGACCCCCAGCCTCTCCACGTCGATGAAGGGGTAGGTCTTAAGGACGTGGTCGACGGCCTGCATCAGGTCTCTGAAGTCCCTGCCTCCCCAGCTGCCCTCGGCGATCCCGGCGAACTCCTCGCCGTAGCCTACGCTGTCCCTGGGGTTCGTGTAGACGACGACGTACCCGTTCCTCGCGAGGAGCTGGAACTCGTGCTCAGCGGTGCCCAGCTTGAATCCGTAGGCTCCGTGGGGGCCACCGTGGATCTCCAGTATCATGGGGTACTTCTTTCCCTCCTCGTAGCCCCACGGCTTGATGATCCACCCCTGGACCTCGACGCCGTCGCTCGCGGTGAACCAGAACTCCTCGGGCTCGCTTATCTTCCAAACCTCCATGACCTCGGAGTTTAGGCTCGTGAGCCGCCTTGAGCCCCCGGCATCGTGGACCCAGACCTCCTGGGGCCAGGTGGCGTCGGTGGCATCGAAGGCTATCCTGGAGGAATCAGTGCATAAACTGAACGAGGCGATGGTCCTCTTGCCCTCGATGACGGGCTCCACATTGCCGGCCTCAACGCCTACCCTGTATAGGTTGTAGGCCCCGTGGCTGGGAGCCCTGAAGTAGATTTTCCCAGCGTCACCCCAGAAGACGCTTGAGCCGTACGCCCCCACGGTCCTGTCGAACGCTGATGTAATGTTACGCGCTTCCCCTCCGCCCGGAGGCATGACCCAGATGTCGGTGCTACCATACATGGGATGCTCCGGGTCCACGGGTATTCTCCCCGTGTAGGCTAGTAGATCTCCGTCGGGGGACCAGGCCACGGAGCTTATCATTGTCCTCCCGTCGGTCAGCTTCCTCGGTGAGCCTCCCTCCGATGGGACGATGAATATGTCCCGTATCCGGGTGTAGTCGCCGTCCTCCTTGTTGGCGACGTATGCTATCTCGCCTCCGTCGGGGGACCAGTCCGCCGAGGAGACGTCGTATGGGCCACTGGTCAGCTGCTGGGGTTCCCCTCCCTCGGCGCTGACTGTGAAGAGGTGGCTCCTGGTGTAGGGGTAGTAGCCCGTCCCGTCCATCCTGTACCTGAGCTTCGTGATCCACATCACGTCCCCGACCTTCTCCTCGGGGGTCTCGCTCTCCTCCTCGACCCTGGAGAGGAACAGGAACCTCCCACCGTCCGGGGAGAGCTTCAAGTCCCTCACGGCGCTCTTCGCCTCGAAGAGG
>CAYONH010000018.1:7476-18262 GCA_964405275.1 uncultured Candidatus Bathyarchaeia archaeon
TGACGAAGAGGATCTTGGAGCCGTCAGGCGAGATCTGGGGGTCCGAGACGGGCGAGCCGTGGACCAGGGGCTCAACGTCGTACTTCTTCAGTTTGAGCATAACAATCGTAGACCCATCTCCCTTAATCGTAAATAACGCTTTACAGCCAACGGGTTCACGGCCTACCTATTCGTTTTCGAAGTAGTTCGGCGAAGACTATTCATCTACCAGGTCGAATAGTGATACTGTATGTCAGCAATGGTTGATAGGCTCAGATGCTTCGGCGACAAGGACCCCCTTTCGATGAAGTACCACGACGAGGAGTGGGGGGTCCCCGAGCACGACGATAAGGCCCTGTTCGAGCTCGTCGTCCTGGAGGGGGCGCAGGCGGGGCTGAGCTGGCGGACCATCCTCCACAGGCGGGAGGGCTACAGGAAGGCCTTCCAGGGCTTCGACCCCGCCGTCGTCGCCGAGTACACCCCCGAGAAGGTCGATGAGCTGCTCCAGGACCCGGGGATCATCAGGAACAGGAGGAAGGTGGAGTCGGCTGTGAGGAACGCCGGGGCCTTCCTGAGGGTCCAGGAGGAGCATGGGAGCTTCGACGAGTACGTCTGGGGCTTCGTGGGGGGGAAGCCCGTGATGAACGCGTTCACCTCCTGGAGCGAGGTCCTCCCCGAGACCGAGGTCTCCAGGGCCATGAGCGTGGACCTGAAGAGGAGGGGATTCAACTTCGTGGGGCCCACCATCTGCTACGCCTACATGCAGTCCATCGGGATGGTGAACGACCACCTCACGAGCTGCTTCAGGTGGCAGGAGATAGTGGACGAGCACGGTCACTGAGCTTCTCCAACATCCAAGGCCAGCCATAGGGTCTCCTCGACTGGCCCTTACCTTGGTTCCCTCTTCTCCCTCATCGTCAATGCTGAGTTGAAGAAGAAGCTTAGGAGTAGTACGACCGAGCCGCTTATGTACGGGTAGCTCAGGTTGATGTCGAAAGCGTATCCGGCCCAGATGGGTCCGACGATCTTCCCGAGGCTCATGAAGGAGTTGCACAGCCCCATGGAGACCCCGTGGCCTATGTTAGACCGCTTCGAGGTGAGGGAGAGCACCGATGGCTTCAGCAGGGTTCTGGAGAGGATGAAGAATCCTGTGGCCAGGAGGACGAGAGCGTATCCATCCGCCATTAGGAGCCCCAGGTAGCCGACCGATCCGGCTAGGAGGGAGGCCCCGATGACTGAGATCTCACCCCACCTCCTCGTGGCGGGCCCCGTCAACAGGCCCCGCCCGAGAATCGTGACTAAGGCCATCACCATCATCAACACGCCCACCTGCTGAGGCCCGTAGCCGAATCTCTCAAGGGCGTAGATGCCGAAGACGGAGTCGAAGTTGCTTAGGCCGAAGCTGAGGAGAAAGCTCAGGACGAGCAATCCCCCCACGGGGCCTAGCAGGGCCTCCTTCAGCTCCCCCAGCCTGATCAGCTGGACCTTCTCCGTTGATTCGACGGGTTCCACTTTCTTGGATTCTGGAAGGAACAAGATCATGAGGAGCAGGGCGGCCAGGGAGAGGCCTGCGGCGATGAAGAACGGCGTGGAGAGGGATTTTTCAGCCAGCAGCCCTCCCAGCCCAGGCCCCATTATCACCCCCAGGCCCATGGCGGACCCGATCACCCCCATGCCTCCCCCCCTCTCCTCGTCAGACGTTATGTCGCCTACGTAGGCCATGGCGGCGGGCATCGTAGCAGCAGTCAGGATCCCCGCCAGCCCCCTCGAGGCGAAGAGCATCCAGAGCTCGGTGGACAGCCCGAAGAAGAGCATGGTGATGGCGCTCCCGAGTAGGCCTATTATGAGAACGGGTTTGCGCCCTCTGCGATCGGATAGCCTGCCCCAGGCCGGCGCGAAGATGAACTCCATGGTGGCCGCAGTCGCTATCAGGAGCCCCAGCTCCCTCCCCCCGGCCCCCAGGTTCTCCACGTAGAATGGGAAGATGGGTATGATCATCCCCGACCCGAGGGTGACGACTACCAAGCAGAAGCTGAGGATCAGCATCTTCCGGCGATTGTCGTCAGGAGATTCCATCGCCTTCCCCTCAGACGGCGCCCTGACCTGTCCCATCGGATCACTTTTCGTGGGGGACAACCCTGTCAAGGATCTGGATGGTCCCACGCCCACCGTCAACGAGCACGTGATCCCCGCTCTTCAACCGAGTCGTCGCTACTCCGCATCCTACGACGGCCGGTATTCCCAGTTCCCGGGCCACTATAGCGGCGTGTGCCAGGGGCATCCCTATGTCGGTGATCACGGCGGCGGCTCTGGGGAAGAGGGGTGTCCAACCGACGTTTGTCGTTGCGGTGACCAGGATCTCCCCCTGTTGTAGTAGATGCCCATCCTCCGGGCTGTCTATTCGGCGTACGATGCCTTTCACGATGCCTCCGGAGCCGGGGTTCCCCGTGATGGTGTCGGAATCGGGTATCGGAGAGGGTGGGGTCTCAGCGTCGTAGATGTCACTTCGCCGGTTAGGGTCGGAGGCCCACAGGACGGCATTGAAGCGCCCTTTGATGCACCCGGGGTAGGGCGGCAGGCTCTCATACAATGCATGGGTCCTCTTCCGAGTGGGGATGTGCTCTGTCGGCGAGCCGTCGCCAGAGAGGACCTCCTTCAGCTCCTGGTATGTTAGGAAAAATACGTCGTCGCCGAGGCCCGTCAGTTCGCCAGCGCGCAGGAAAAGGGCACGCACGACCCCTACAATCCTCGTGAGCTCAGAGCGTATCTCCTCCCGCTCCTGACTCAGGGACGCGAACCTGTCCATTCTCTTTTTCAGTGACATCGCCTTACCTGGATGCCCCTCCTGCAACCTCTGCCAGGCCTCGTCGTAATCCACCCTGCGTCTCTCCAACATCGATTCGACGTCGACGGGGGCCCTCCGATAGTCCTCCAGCTGGTCTTCCAGCCACCTCGGATCCTCATAGGGGCGCTGCTTGGAGAGGTGCCATTCGTATTGCCCTCGATGGCCAAATCGCCCCAGGTACTCCTCGCTACCCATCTCACCCTCCGCAACCTTCGAGACACCCACCATGAGGCCGAGGCTGGCTAGCTGCTCCGAGGCTCCTCCTATCGTCGACATCAGGAGATCGGCGTCGGTTTTTTCGACCAGTTTCTCCATCTCTGAAGCCAGTTTGCGCCAGGGCTCCTGGTAGACCTCGTTCATGGCCTTCAGCATGTGACTGGCCATGATGAAGAGGGGCTTCACGTCCTCATCCCACAGCCTGATCAGCCCGGTCTTCTCATCCGTCTGAAGTATCCTCTCCCTGAGACCTTGACATCGATCTGGGGTGGTGACGATGAACGACGGGACCTCCTTCAAAAGTCTCTTGACTTTTCTCTGCCATTTTATCTCCCCAGGGATCATCTTGGTGAGGATGGCTCCGTAGGACACCGCGACTGTGGGGATCTCTATTTCAGGTAGCGAACCGAACAGGGGCTCCAACAGCTTCCTTGACTTCGCCTCTCCGTAGATTTTCTTTACTACGGACAGTATTAGGCTTAGGTTCATGTAGGGACGACCGCATATGTTGCCCATCGACGGGGCGTCCGCCACCTCCCATTCGGCCAACTCGAAGATGAAGATCTTCCAGAGGGACCAGGTGCTGGGGGTCATGATACCGGGCAGGTTCTCACCGAAGCCGCTGTTCAACCAGAGGTAGTCACTTTCGAGGCTCTGGTTCCATTGTTCCTCGTAGGGGTCATGCCCCGTCAAGGTCGTGATGGGCCTTGATTGTAGGAGGTAGAGTTCCCCATCGGCGACAGCCCACTCTATGTCTTGAGGATGGTCCTGCGTCTCCTCAAGGCTGATGCCCAGGTTGTAGAGGCCCTCGACGACAGGGGAGAGCTCCTCAGGGCCCTCATACTCGCCGTCAGGTCTCTTAAATGTGAAGCCGTAGGCGTCGGATTCGCCCGAGACCAGTTTATCGCCCATCCCGTGGACGAAGTTGCCCGTCATGGTTGCGCTGCTGCCCGTCACAGGGTCCGCCGTGAAAAGGACGCCGGAGATGTCCGCCCTGACAAGCCTCTGGACCACGACGGCCATCTCGTGGTTGGGGTCCAGCCCCTTGACCTGGCTGTACGCCTTGACTCGCTCGCTGTGTCTCGAGATGCGTACTGCGTGGATCGCATCACGTATCTCATCGTCGCTCGAGACATCTAGCACCGTATCGAACTCTCCGGCGAATGAAGCCTTGGCGGAGTCCTCGCTCAAGGCAGAGGAGCGGACGGCGAAGAAGGATCCTTCCCCATCTCTCCTCAATCGTGCAAGCTGCTCATCCACTTGAGCCCAAGCCTCTGGCCGCAGGTCGTCGTCTTCGAAGGAATCCGGCAGCACTATGAAACCGTCGGGTACCGGATAGCCCGCCTTGAAGAGAAGGGCTAGTGTACCGCCTTTACCTCCGGCGTTAAATTGATCCTCCGAGTCGAGCTCGCTAAACGCCTGAGCCAGCCGGTCCCCGAGTCTCGCTCTTGTCTTATTCATCTTGGAGTGAACCTCTCAGGTTTCGTTGTCTTTGATCGGGGGCACCCTTATAAATTTTACTAGTCTAAATTTATACTAGGTCATCTTTATATAAAGCGCCAGCCATTCTTAGGGTGATGAAGCCCAACGTACTAGAGGATACAGAGATCGTGAAAAGCCTGTTCCAGAAGCCGAAGAGCCTCAAGCTCTCAGAGCTGGCGATACTTGGGCTGCTCTCCCACACGAGGATGAGCGGATACGACATCTACAAGAGGTTCGATCGGAAGATAGACTGGATCGGCTCGTATCTGAGGTTCAACAAGGCCACCATTTACAACACACTGACTCGTTTGGAGAAGAAGGGCCTAATCAGGGTGGACGAGAAGATAGAGGAGGAGAAGAAACCCCCCAAATATCTTTACGAGCTGACGGATGAGGGCGTTGAACGGCTCAGGAACATGCTCGTCTCTGACTCGAAGAACTTCCCCTTCATGTTGAGCAACACCTATTACGACCTGTTCTTCTACCACGTCTTCGACAAGGAGGAGATCAGAGAACTCCTCGAGCACAGGGTGAAGCAGATCGAGCTCCTGATCGACATCTACAGGACCTACCTCATACACAACGAGGGAAACATCTTCGGGTTCATCTATGGCAGCGAGCTGAGGACCTATGAGGACACACGGGACACCTTGATGAAACTGTTGAAGGTGATCGAGGAGAGAACGATAGACGAGCTTTATGACATGAGGTACGTCTTCGACGGGAGGAAGCCCCCGGAGGTCTACGAGCTGTTCGGTGTGGAAGGATAGAGGAACGAATGAAACTCCAAATGCACGCGTTTTAGACGTGGGGCGAGGTTCCCACCGGGACCGAGGCCTCCAGGGCCATGAGCGCCGACCTGAAGGGGAGTGGCTTCACCTTGATAATTTTTAAAATTATAGTTGCCTGAAAATTTTTTAAAAGGCCTCGTTGGACAGCTCGAAGAATAGATCGTAGAACCTCTCCACACTCTTTCACCGAGGTTTGATGTTAACTTGGTAACATCGATGTTAAAAATCCATCATCGATGCTTAAATGGACTTAATAGAAAACACGAGGATTCGTAGCCCGAACAGAGATGGTACAGCAGACGACTCAGATCACGGAGGCTTCGAGGCTCAGTAGTAGGCTCCAGTTCATAGACTTCGCCAGGGGGCTGGTTATGATCCTCATGGCCTGGGACCACGCATCGAACTTCTGGATGGATGTCCACGGTGGCCTCGAGGGCATCTACGCCTTCAGGAACCCCGCCCTGGACTTCACAATGTTCATGGCGAGGTTCGTCAGCCACTGGTGCGCCCCCACCTTCGTCTTCCTGTCCGGGGTCTCCCTCGCACTCTCGGTCAACAAGAGGGTCACCAGGGGAGACAGCGAATGGGAGATCACGTCCCACATAGTCTTCAGGGGGCTCCTGCTGCTCGTATTCGAGGCGATTATCGTATCCCCGGCCTTCGACCTCCCCTACCTCTACTTCGGGGTCATCGCGGCCATCGGGGTCGGCCTGATACTGTTCAGCTTCGGCCGCAAGCTCCCAACCTCAGTGATACTCGCGGTCTCGCTGATAGTCATCCTGAACCAGCAGTGGCTGGACCTCAGCTTCATCCCCATGGACGTCGCCTGGGGCCACTACCTAAGGCGGATACTCGCCGAACCCGGCTTCACCTGGCGCCCCTACTTCGCCCTCTACCCCGTTATACCGTGGGTGGGGGTGATGGGCCTCGGCTGGGTCTTCGGCACGTTCCTCCACAACAGCGACAGGGAGCGGATCATGGGGCTCAAGCTGCCCCTGGCGGCCATCGGGGTCGCGTCCATCGCCGTGTTCTTCGCGGTGAGGTGGTTCAACGGATACGGGAACCTGGTGAGGAGGTGGAGCAGCGACATCCTGGACTGGCTCTACATCTCCAAGTACCCGCCCAGCGTCGCCTTCTTCCTCTTCACCCTGGGGGGCACCTGCCTGTTCATGGCGCTGGGAATCCTCATCGAGGAGAGGGGCTGGTCACGCAGGAACATCTCGGGGGCGGTCCACCAGTTCGGAAGGCTCCCCTTGTTCTTCTACCTGACCCACCTCTGGCTCTACAGGCTGAGGCTCCCCAAGGTGCCCCGCCCCTTCCCCCTGGACCTCTGGCAGACCCTGGGGCTCTGGGCCGTGGGGCTAGCGGTCCTCTGGGTGCTCTGCTCCAGGTATGAGGCGCTGAAGAGGAGGTACCCCAGGTTCCTCCGGTACATATGAGGTGAAAGAGATGGAGTTTGGAATCAATAAGACTCAGTTCATGAACACCCGATCCATGGTCATCGCCCTGGTCGTCGTGGGAGCTGTCACTGGAGGCAACCTCTGGATACACAGGGGGGACCCGGCGATAGGCTTCAGCAGGTACGACAACTACGGCATCTCGTTCGACTACGACCCTTGGATTAACATCAGGGAGAGCGACTTCGGGGGAGGGAACCCACCCACTGATGATGGAGGATCCGTAACAGCCGTCCACCAGAGCAATACAGCCCTGAAGCAGTTCGGGGTCTTCTGGATGAAACCCGAGTTCATGCCCTCATTCTACTCCGGTTCACCGGAGCGCGCAATCGACTTCCTACTGGGGAGCGCCGGATTGATGGGGACACAGATCGTCGACAGGGGCGAGTACTCGACGACCACAAAGGACGGCCACGAGGTGCGCTACCAGACCTTCGGCATATCCGAGAGCGGGATAACCATCCCATCGGTCATAGGCGCATGGTACAACGAGGAGCAGGGCAGGTACCTGATCTTCTACCTGGCTCACATACCGGACATCGAGAACATCGAAGCCCCCAACGAGGGCCTGGTTGAGACTTGGGCCGACATCCTCGGCTCGATACAGTTCGTTGAGATTCAAGATTAGATGGAATGAGAAAAGATGAGATACGTTAAGAGAGAGTTCCTGAACCGGGAGGTTCAGAAGTGAGAGACACAAGGGGACTGGGCTTCGGCAGCTTCCTCGTCGGCCTAGGCGCCAGCTTCCTGATATTTCAGGGGATCAACGTCACACGCAACCTTTTCGCGTGGATAACCATAGTCATAGGCTCCACGATCGTGGCCTCGACCCTCCTAAACCGGTGGAGGCAGGCCAGCCACCTGGGAGGGGTCGTCAGGGGCCTGGCGGGGGGGCTCGTGCTCTCCCTAATAGTCACCTCCGGCCTCGGGTTCACGGGTCCGGTGATAGGCGTCAGCGGCTCCGGGAGCTACAGGGTCTCCGAGACGAGGGTCCTGGAGGGCTCTATGACCGCCGACAGGGTGCTGGTGGACGTGGACATATTCAACGGAGGCGTGGAGATCTCGACGTGGGACAGGGACGAGTACCTGTTCTCAGCGCTCATCAGGGCGAAGGGCACCTCCGACGCGGACGCCCAGAAGAACCTCGATGCACTCGAGCTAGACCTGGACGAATCCACGGTGCTGGGGAAGAGGAAGCTCGTGCTCAGGCACAACATAGCGCCCACCAGGACCGGGTACTACAGCATCTCGGTCGAGGTGAAGCTCCCAGCCGACGCCGTCATCAACCTCAACCTCGACTCGAGCAACGGCGGGTTCACCCTCACCGACATGGACTGCGGGAGGATAGAGCTCAGCACCTCCAACGGCGGGGTCACATTCGACGACGTCACAGGAGACACGGTCCTCGTGGACACCAGCAACGGCGGGATCCGTGGAGAGCTAGACGCCACGGACGTCAACGTCGACACGAGCAACGGCGGGATCAAGCTCACCCTCCCCTCCACGAGGTCCGGCAGGTACGTCCTGGACACCAGCAACGGGGTCATCAACCTGGACCTCTCCGCCTCCTCCGAAGTCGGCTACGACCTGAAGCTCTCCACGAGCAACGGAGGGCTGAGCGTCAGCCTCCCAGACATGGTCTACTCCCTGAACAGGGACAAACGCAAGGAGGCTAAGACAGACGACTTCTCCATGAAGGCGGTGAAGATCGCCATCGACGCCAGCACCAGCAACGGCGGCATGGACATCGGCATCTAAAAAGGAGAACAGAATGACTAAGGACGAAGAAAACGGACACGGCTTCTCCGTGGAGCTGAAGAGGAAGACCCACGTCAGGAGCATCTCCATCTCCAACTCAGATAGGGAGGGCGTCCTCCTGGAGGGCACGATAGGCCAGATCGAGGAGCTCGACATCCTGGAGGGAGCCGTCCTCCAGATCAAGGGGACACACGGCACGATAATGGTGGACCTCTGCGAGGACAAGCTGAGGGCACTCCTCGAAAAGAAGGTTTCGAAGAGGGTGACCAACGACGGCGGCTAAAAAACGGAGCCTAGAATGGCTTCATGGAGGGGTTCCCCCTGTTTGACAAGATTTCTTGTCAAGAAATGCAGTTCAAAAAGGATTATAACTTTATGCCGTGAGGGCTTGGGTGAGTGAAATGGTAGGAAAAATGGCAGACGACCTGGATGACGTGGTGATCAAGGGCCTTTCCAGCCCGGAGAGGAGGAACATCCTGCGTATCGTCGCCTCGTACCCCGAGGGGGTCAGCTACACGGGCATCCTCGGTGAGTCCGGGCTGTCGACCGGCAGGCTGAACTACCATCTGGGGGAGCTCACCGGGTTCCTGGAGAGCGGCGAGGACCGGCGCTACCGCCTGACGGAGCTGGGGAAGAAGGCCGTTGCCGTTCTATCATTCATCCACGAAGACGTCGACATCAGCCTCTTGGGAATGGTCAACACCAAGAGGTCCCAGAGGCTGAAGTCGATACGCAAGCGAATAGACTACGGCTTCTACTTCCTCGGGCTCATCCTGCTGGCGATCACCTGCCTCATGGGGACCATGGCTGAGGCTCAGGGCAACCCCGTTCTAAGGGCCTTCACTGGTTTCTGGGTGCTCTTCTCGGTTGGACTGATGTACTTCGCCAATCGGTCCCGCAAGAGGGACCCAGAGCGGGTCCTGTGGCTGGTGGAGTGGCTCGAGTGGAGGCTTTTCGGCAACTATCGCGCGCGACCGTAGTTATGAGAGAAAAGATGCTGGTTTGGAGGATTGAATAGGGAAATGGACATACCAAGGACCGGGTTTCAAGGCGTAGGAACGGTGAATGCTGATCATAACAAGGATTTCGTGATCGGGACCGACGGTCTTAGCAAGAGCTTCGGGGAGACCGTCGCCCTCAGGGACCTGAACCTACGCGTGCCCAGGAACTCCATCTTCGGCTTCCTCGGGCCCAACGGCGCGGGGAAGACCACGACCATAAAGCTGCTGCTGGGCCTTATCCGGCCGACCGCAGGCGGAGGCACCGTGTTCGGGAGGGACATAAGCACTAACAGCGTGGAGGTGCGCAGACGCGTCGGCTACCTTGCCCAGGTCCCCAGCTACTACATGCACATGACGGCACGCGAGACGCTGCGCTTCAAGGCCCGTTTCTACTACTCGGGGCCGAGGGAGGCGATAGAGGAGCGGGTGGAGGAGACCCTGGCGATGGTGGAGCTCGACGACAAGGCCGACCGCCCCATCAAGGGCTTCTCCGGGGGCGAACGGCAGCGCCTCGGCATCGCCCAGGCCCAGGTCCACCGCCCGGACCTCCTGATACTCGACGAGCCCGCGGCCAACCTGGACCCCATGGGGCGCAGGGACGTGCTGAACATCATGGAGGGGCTCAGGGAGCACTCCACGGTCTTCTACTCGACCCACATCCTCGACGACGTCGAGAGGGTGAGCGACACCGTCGCCATCCTCAACAGGGGGGAGCTACTGGCCCAGGCGCCCATCGGGGAGCTGCTGGCTGGCGCAGGGGGCACGGTATACACGATGACCATCAAGGGGGATCACCAGAGCGCATACTCAAGGATCTCGGCCCAGGAGTGGGTTTCAAGCGTCAACGTGGTCCACGGGGACGAGAGGACGAGACTCCAGATCGGGGTCTCAGACGAGGGGGCCGCCGAGGACCTGCTCCTTAGGCTCGCCGTGGCGGAGGGGGACGCCGTCGTCACGGAGTTCGGCCGGAGGAGATACGAGCTGGAGGACGTGTTCGTCGAAATGGTGGAGGGGGACAACGGTGACAAGTGATCAGCGATTGACCGCCACGGACGGCTCCGGCTTCCTGAGCGGCTTCTGGAACATGCTGGTGAAGGAGAACGGCCGCTGGATCAAGACCCGGAGGTGGCTGGTCCAGAGCGTGATATGGCTGCTGCTGCTCAACGGGCTGGTGACCATGATGCTCTACCTCGAATCCGAAGTGACCATACAGGGCCCCCCCGGCTCCGACCTGGGCCCCCCCGGCTCCGACCTGGG
>CAYONH010000019.1:0-7747 GCA_964405275.1 uncultured Candidatus Bathyarchaeia archaeon
GCTCGCGCGCGCAGCTAAATGAAAAAGAGCAGACGCGCGCGCGATTCGTTTTATCAAGTCCTCTTCACTGAGCACTAGCAACCTGTTCTGGACTTTGTTCCTGAAGAACGCGTCAAGATAGTGGATGCTGTTCATGGCAATATCTGCTAGTTCTAAGGCACTTTCTTTGGCTCCAGGAGAATAATAGGTTGGGAAATCACTTTCTTCAAGGTACAACAATGCTTCTAGAAAGTCAACATGCGCGCGAAGAGGATTTAACGGTTTAGAAAACAGGTTTCAGAGACCGAAAACCGCGTAAATACTCCGAAAACCGCATTCCAGAGAGAGGGGGGAGGGGGGGTCTAAGGAATGAACGTGAAAACGTATCCAGCAGACGAAAAGAGCGTGAAAACACCTCCGATTAACGACTATTCAAGGTAAAAACCGGATCTATACTGCCCAAAATACGATCACATAAAATGGATAAGAATGCGAAAAACCCAGTTAAAAACCGAATTACGCAACCCTAGTCGAAACTGTATGTCGGATCTGAAGAATAGTAACCATTATAAATTTCATCCAATATCGCGGTTTATGGGAAAACCATGGTCTGGTACTACCTCGCTGTGGCCCTGACCCTCTCAGCAATCATCTGGCTAGGGAGCATCGTAGCCCTAGACTACAGCACATACCTCGACCTCCAGAGACGCCTAAGAAAAGAAAGGAGAAAAGCAGCCCAAACCCACTAGTAGCAGCGAAAAACTTACCACTTCTGAACGATCCACCTCAGAAACTAGTTCACGCTAGAAGAATTCGTCTGCTCTCCACTATTTAGTCGGTTCAACCTAGGAAAGCAGTTATAAATCACGCTTCTTCAATCCTCAGGAACATAGGCAAAGGACGCCCATGCGAAACCGGTGATACACGTGGATAGTAAAGACTGGCACGCAGCTGAGGTCGACGAAGTTCTGGAAACCCTCGAGACAAGCCTATTCGGGATTACAGACGAGGAGGCGGCCAAGAGGCTCGAGGTCTACGGACCCAACGAGCTCAAGGAGGAGAAGAAGAAGCAGTGGTACCACCTCGTCATAGAGCAGTTCACAAGCATCCTCGTCATCATACTCATCATCTCCGCCGCCGTCTCGGCCTACCTCTCCATCCAGGAGGGGGAGCCCATGACGGACACCTGGGTCATCCTCTTCATCGTCGTCATGAACGCGGTCCTCGGCTTCGTCCAGGAGTACCGAGCCGAGAAGGCCGTCGAGGCCCTCAAGGCCATGGTCTCCCCCCACGTCCTCGTGAGGAGAGGCGGCAGGGAGGAGTCAATCGACTCCAAGGACCTCGTCCCCGGCGACATCGTCCTCCTCGAAGCGGGAAGCCGGGTCCCAGCCGACAGCAGGCTCCTCGAGGCAGCCAACCTCCAGATCGACGAGGCCGCCCTCACCGGCGAGTCCCGACCAGTCACAAAGAACCTCAACCTCGTGAGCGCTGACGCCAGCATCGGGGACCGGAAGAACTCCGTATTCATGGGGACCGTGGTCACCGGCGGCAGGGCAGTCGCAGTCGTCACAGAGACCGGGATGACGAGCGAGTTCGGCAAGATCGCAGGCATGGTCCAGTCCATCGACGTAGAGGACCCACCCCTACGCATCAAGATGGAGAAGATAGGCAGGCAGCTCGCCACCATATCAGTCGTACTCACATTCTGGGTATTCATAGTCCTCTGGTTCGTCCACGACAGGACCCTCAAAGAGGTATTCATGACCAGCATAAGCCTCGCCGTCTCCGCCATACCCGAAGGCCTACCCGCCGTCCTCACGATCACCCTCGCCCTGGGAACAGCGAGGATGGCCAGACAGAAGGCCATAGTCCGCAAGCTGGCCTCGGTGGAGACCCTGGGAAGCACCACCGTGATCTGCAGCGACAAGACCGGCACCCTCACCAAGAACGAGATGACCGTGCAGAGGCTCACATCCAACGGCAGGACGATCCACGTCACGGGAGCGGGATACGCCCCCGAAGGGGAATTCGAGTCAGGCGGGACCAAGTTCGACCCCCGAGGGGACACAGACTTGGAACTGCTGCTCCGGATAGGCGCCCTCAACAACGACTCCCACGTCCAGGAGAACGGAGGCGCATGGATGTGCTTCGGCGACCCCACGGAGGGCGCCCTGCTGGTCACAGCCACCAAGGCCGGGATGAGCCAGACCGAGCTCAACGAGACGTACCCGCGCGTCGCGGAGCTCCCATTCGACTCCGCCAGGAAGCGGATGTCAACCCTCCACAGGACCCCCGAGGGAAAGCTCGTCGCCTACGTCAAAGGCGCCCCCGAGATGATCCTGGAGCGCAGCGTAAGCGTATTCGACGGACAGGTCAGACCCATCCAGCAGGACGACGTCGACGTCAACATGGAGACCATGACCAGTATGGCCGAGGACGCCCTCAGGGTCCTGGCCATGGCCTACAAGGAACTCCCCGACGACTACGACATCCAGAACCTGGATGTGGAGGCCGTCGAGTCAGGCCTCACATTCGTCGGCATGATGGGCATGATCGACCCCGCCAGGGAGGAGGTCCCCCTCGCCATCAAGACCGCCCAAAGCGCAGGCATCCGCTCCGTCATGGTCACCGGCGACCACAAGATCACGGCCGTCGCCATAGCCAAGGAGATAGGCATAATCATCGAGGAGACTCCGTCCTCGGTCCTGGAGGGGGCAGACGTCGAGGGCTTCACGGACGACCAGCTCGACGATGTCATCGAGGACGTCCGTGTATTCGCCAGGGTCAGCCCTGAGCACAAGATGCGCATCGCCCTGAGCCTGAAGCGGCTGGGTCACATAGTCGCCATGACCGGCGACGGGGTCAACGACGCCCCCGCCCTCAAGGCCGCCGACATCGGCGTCGCCATGGGCATCAAGGGCACCGACGTCACCAAGGAGGCCTCCGACATGGTCCTCGAGGACGACAACTTCGCCACCATCGTCAAGGCCATCGAGGGCGGCAGGGAGATCTACGACAACGTCTCCAAGTACATCCGCCTCATGCTCGCCGCAAACTTCGACGAGTTCATCGAGATCACAGTCACCGCCGTCCTCGGCCTACCCATCCCATTCCTCCCCATCCACGTACTCTGGGTCAACCTCGTCACAGACGGCCTACCAGCCATCGCCCTCAGCGTCGACCCCCCCGACCCCGACATCATGAAGTACCCACCCAGGGACCCCAAGGAAGACATACTCAGACGCTTCTGGAGATTCATCCTATTCGCCGCCCTAGTCGACTTCATCAGCGACTTCGTCCCATTCGTCTACGTCTACGCCACCACACTAATCGGAACAGGAGACGGGGAACTCGCAGCCACCACAGCCAGAACCGTCGCATTCACGAGCATAGTATTCTTCGAGTTCATACTAGCCTATCAGTGTAGGAGCGAGACGAAGCACATATTCCAGCTGGGATGGAGGGGATTCACAGCAAACAAGATGCTGTTCATCTCAGTCATGGTAGGACTCGCCCTCCAGTTCATGATAATATACATCCCATTCCTCAACGACATATTCCACGTCGTACCCCTGACCCCATTCCAGCTCTTCCTCTGCTTCGCAGGATCACTCACCGCATTCCTGATAGTACCACAGAGGCTCATCCCCAGAAGACAGTACATGGAGCACAGAAAGGCCTAACCAACTCTATCAATCTTTATATATAGTGTAGAAGCAAACTTCTGGGTACGTTTAACCAAACTTCAAGAGGTAGATTTGATAATGGCTCTCGAACCCTGGCTGATTGCGCCCGTGTCCGCAATAATATCCCTCTTGATCGGGCTATTCCTCTACAACTACGTGAGTAGCAAGGACGCCGGCACAGACAGGATGAAGCAGATAGCCGGATGGATACAGGAGGGCTCCAGATCCTTCCTCAAGACAGAGTACACCTACCTAGGAGCATTCGTCGCGGTCATGGCGATAATCCTCTCGGTGGCTCTGGGAGTGAAGATCGGCCTCACATTTGTATTCGGCACGGTATTCTCGGGCTTGGCAGGCATAATAGGCATGGAGATCGCAGTGAAAGCCAACGTCAGGACGGCCAACGCGGCCAAGAATGGGGGCCTCATCGCCGCATTCCCAATCGCCTTCAGAGGCGGAGCGGTCATGGGCCTCATGGTCGTCGGCTTGGCTCTCTTCGGAATCAGCATCATCTACTGGCTGACAGGAGACCCAGAGACGGTCCTAGGAATGAGCATCGGCGCAAGCACGCTGACCCTATTCATGAAGGCAGGAGGCGGAATCTACACCAAGACAGCCGATATCGCAGCCGACCTCGTCGGAAAGGTGGAGCTCGGCATCCCCGAGGACGACCCCCGCAATCCAGCCGTAATAGCCGACAACGTCGGGGACAACGTCGGAGACTGTGCAGGCTCAGGGGCCGACCTCTTCGACTCGTACGTGGCTGCGATAATGGCTGCCATGATCCTGGGCGGCACTATGCAGATCGCCTATCTCCAGACCCTACCCCTGGTCTTCGCAGGCTTAGGCATAATCGCCTCGATTATCGGCATAGCCTCCGTGAGGGTGAGGGAAGGCGGAGACCCGGGAACATCCCTCAACAACGGTACGTACATCACATGCATAATCTTCGGCGTCCTCACGTACGCTGCCACGTACCTCTACGGCTATGACATAAAGATCTGGTACGCAACCGTGGCTGGCCTGCTGGCTGGGATAGTCATCGGCATGACCTCAGACCACTACACCTCCATCAACAAAGGCCCAGCAAAGAAGACCGCGGAGGCAGCCCAGACTGGGGCGGCCATCAACATCCTCACGGGCTTCTCATATGGCCTAATCAGCTGCTTCCCCGCATTCCTCGGAATAGGCATCGGCTCAGCCATCGCATACTCCCTCTACGGCGTCTACGGCGTCGGCATGGCCGCAGTGGGAATGCTCGCAATCGCAGGAACTATCATCGCCGGGGACGCCTACGGCCCCATAGGGGACAACGCCAAGGGAATCGCCGAGATGTCCGAGCTCGGGGACGAGGTCGTCGACATCACAGACGAGATCGACGCCGCCGGCAACACCACGAAGGCCATAACGAAGGGCTTCGCCATAGGCGCAGCGGGCCTCACCGCCCTGGCGCTCCTCGCCTCCTTCCAGCAGATAGTCATGGACCTCCTCCAGCAGAGCATAAGCTTCAACCTCATGGACCCCATAGTCATGATGGGCATATTCATCGGGATGAGCGTCCCCGTCATATTCTCCGCCATGATCATCCTCGGCGTCTCAAAGAACGCACACAGGATGATCGAGGAGATAAGGAGACAGTTCCGGGAGATACCCGGCCTAATGGAGGGAACCGGACAGCCCGACTACAACGCATGCATCTCCATAGCCACTAAAGGAGCCCTCAAAGAGCTGCTGCCCCTGATAGTGTTCACCATCAGCACAACCCTCATAGTCGGCTTCGTAGCCGGAATCCGGGCCCTGGCGGGCTACCTCAGCGGCGCAATATTCAGCGGCTTCTTCCTAGCGATCCTCATGGCCAACGCCGGAGGCCTCTGGGACAACGCCAAAAAGTACGTCGAGTCCGGCCACTTCGGAGGAAAGGGATCTGACACTCACAAGGCCGCGGTCATCGGGGACACAGTCGGGGACCCATTCAAGGACACCGCGGGACCATCGCTGAACACGCTGGTGACCGTGATATCCCAGATAGCCTCCCTATTCGCACCCCTCATCATAGCCTACGCCCTTATAGGCGTCTAGAGGGACTATCCGACCCCTATTTTACCGATGTGGTCCTCAATGTTTATATTATCGTAGACTTCTGTAGTTCGGTAGTCTCAAAATAAGAGGAAAGATCAATGTACCGCCATCTACAGCAAGCATGGAGAGCCCCCGGAGGCGGCTACCTCAGGGACCTGATGAGGGAGCGCGCAATAATCTGGAGGCGCCAGCCCGCCGTGGTCAGGGTAGACAAGCCCACGCGACTGGACAGAGCCCGTCGACTAGGCTACAAAGCCAAGAAAGGCTTCGTCGTCGTCAGAGTCCGTGTGAGGCGCGGAGGGAGGAGGAAGCCCCGACCTAAGATGGGGAGACGACAGAAGAGGATGGGCGTCTCAAAATACACGCCAGCCAAGAGCATAAAACTCATCGCCGAGGAGAGGGTCGCCCGAAGGTATCCCAACCTGGAGGTCCTCAGCTCCTACTGGGTCTGGGAGGACGGCACCTCCAAGTGGCACGAAGTCATACTGGTTGACCCAAGCAGCCCCTCAATAAAGACCGACAAGGACGTAGGATGGATAGCTGGAAAATCTAAATCATAGATAAATACCAGTTCTTAATAGCTACGAACCTTCATTAATAATGGTAAATCATAAATAGGGATATTTAGACTTCAAGAGTGAAAATAGAGATAACACGATATTCTGTTTAGAAAAAACGTTTGGTTGAGGTAGGGATAGTGGATTTGAGAGAACTTCGTAAAGTAGCTCTGGAGGCCTTCCATTGAGAGAGCCACTTTTCTCCATAGTCATCCCAACCCTTAACGAGGAGGAGAACATCGGCTACTGCATCAAGTCACTAGCCGAGCAGACCTGGCCCCACTATGAGGTCATCGTCGCAGACGGGGGGAGCACCGACAACACAATCGAGATAGCGGAGACAAACGGCTTCAAGGTCCTCTCCGTGGAGAAGACTCGCCCCCACGACGTGAGCACCGCCAAGAACCTCGGGGCGAAGCACTCGGAGGGGAGCGTCCTCGTCTTCCTGGACGCAGATATGAGCATAGACCCAAACTGTCTCGAAGTACTCGCAGAGGGCTACAAGGACCCCGAGGTAGTCGGTATGGCCCTGAAGGTCCTGCCATCGGAGTCGAACCGCCTTGAGAAGACAATGTATGAGTGCAACAACGTCCTCGCAAGGCTAGGCAACAAGATAGGGTTCCACGAGATAAGCTACTTCTCATGCCACTCCTACAGGAAGGACGCTTTCATGCAGGTCGGAGGATTCAGAACAGACCTCTACGCCTGCGAGGACCTCGACCTATCCCTTAGGCTCAGGTACACGGGCAAATACGTCGTCACTCCGAGGTCGATCCTCTGGACGTCACCCCGGCGGCTCAGAGAGTGGTCCCACCACTGGTACATATACAAATACATGAGGTACCTCGCGGAGTACTACATCTACGACAAGGTCACCGACTATTACGACGACCTCTGATAGGTCCCCATTTGTATCTTTACCGTATCCCGGTTACACTCGCTGAATCCCTACTTCGCCCTCAAGGATGAGTGCCCGATTAGGATGTTCGTATCATTCGTCTCCAGTTATCTTCTTGCTTTGGCAGCGACGATCTGGATGACATCTTTATCCTTCAGGATATGCCCTTCACCCAGACGCATCTTCGTCTTTGCGTCCACAGCGTGTATAAACGTCTCCCCCAGCTCCGTGTGAATTAAACTGGCAAACTGTTTCGCCGTTGTGCCCTGGGGGACGAGGTGGCAGTCTGGTAGGACCCTCCCCTGGTGGTCAGTGAGCTTCTCGACGTCCTCAACGGGGTAGACGACTATGGTTTCGAGGAGCTGGAAGAAAGCCGCGTTAAGAGCCTCCTGCAACCCAGTGGAACCCC
Organism: uncultured Candidatus Bathyarchaeia archaeon; assembly: GCA_964405275.1. Classification (GTDB taxonomy): domain Archaea; phylum Thermoproteota; class Bathyarchaeia; order TCS64; family TCS64; genus BS750m-G28. Next base: position 7,609 of record CAYONH010000019.1, read on the forward strand.
ACTTGTCGAAGACCCTCTCCCTAATGGTCTCAAGGGCCCTCCTCTGCGTGCTTGAGAGCTCCGCTGATTCAGCTATTTCGAAGCCGCTGTCCCCCGGCGTGTATTTTATCATTCCTGCGTTTGCCGCTCTCCTCAGTGC
>CAYONH010000019.1:7847-18007 GCA_964405275.1 uncultured Candidatus Bathyarchaeia archaeon
CGCTGTCCCCCGGCGTGTATTTTATCATTCCTGCGTTTGCCGCTCTCCTCAGTGCCAGCTCCGCCTCAGCCATTGTCGGGATAACATGGTATCCCGCTCCCCTCAGCCTTCTCATGTTTTCTTCCGCAGGTCCTCTATCGGCCTTATTCGCGGCAACAATGAGGGGTTTAGAAACCCTCCTAAGCCCGGTCACGAACCTGGAGAGCTCCTCATCGCTCCAGTGAGAAGCCTTGTGGCTGTCAAGCCCCAACCGCTGCACACTCTCAGATATCTGGTACCTGTTTATCCCCAGACCCGAGAGCTTCATTTCGAGGTGAGGTTCTATCCCCTCCCTTGCCGCCTGAGCCGTCCTTGTTGTCTTTTCCCAGTCCTTTCGGACAAGGCCTAGAAGCCAGGCGTCGAACTCCTCCTCCAGCATTTTAACATCCTCTAAAGGATCGTGGCTTCCAGGGGAGACGGGCTGCCCGTTGTCGTCGGTAGCCCCTGCTACGTCAGCCACAACTACAAGTGCGTCAGCTCGCCTCACCTCGTCAAGGAACTGGTTTCCCAGGCCTTTGCCCATGTGTGCGCCCTTGATGAGCCCAGGGCAGTCAATGATGTCAACGGGTATCAGGCGGACTCCATCAATGCAAGCGGAGTTCACGGGATCGTCCTTGACACCTAGCTCCCTGCATACGCATGATGAACGGACGTAGGCCACCCCTCGGTTTGCCTCGATCGTGGTGAAGGGGAATCCTGCTATATCTACAGCTTTCATCGTGGCTGCTGCGAAGAAAGTGCTCTTCCCTACGTTCGCCTTCCCTACTAGTCCTACCATTCGAGCCAAGAGTGCACCATGGTATGATTGTGTGGCCTAAGTTTTAACTTCTCGTCTAAGCTCACAGGTCCCTTGTATAGAAGCCTTCTCTCTTTCTGCCACCGAAGCTCCTGATCCCCTTTTCCCTAAGCTGCTCCTTCACTTCGAATGCTCGGTCCTGAGTGATCTCTCCTTTCTTCTCAAGGTATTCAATGATCTCCTCCCCCTGCTCGTCGGTGTCGCACCTTCGGAGGAAGTCCACGATGTCCGGGGTGTAGCCTGCCCACTTCCTCGTTGACCTTCCTTCAACCTCAACGACTACTTTGGATACATTGCCTTCCAGTTCGTCTGCAAGGTGAGGGAAGAGCTTCTTGAATCGGTCCTTTTCCATGGAGTTTCCTGTATGAGGGAAAGATAGGTGTAAGATAAACCTGATCCATCAATTGTAGTCTTCAGGTATCCGTGGACCTGATGAATGCGCTGGATGGCACATCTCTGTATATCGTCAATCCGGGGGCGATCCAAGCACCAGATCCTACCTTGACGCCGGGCATCAAGTTGACGTTTATCCCTGTCTGGACATCGTCACCGATTATAGAGCCAAGTTTCCGCTGTCCAGAGTCGATCCGACCGTCTTTGATATTGACATTGATGTTCTTCTTGTCGAATCGAATGTTCGCTGTCATAGTCCCTGCTCCAAAATTGCAGTTCTCGCCTATTATGCTGTCCCCGACATAGGAGAGGTGTGCGACATGTGTTCCGTTCATGATTACGCTGTTCTTTACCTCGCAGGCGTTCCCTATCCTCACATCGGCACCGAGATATGTTGATGGGCGGAGATAGCAGTTAGGGCCAACATCGCTCCCAGGACCTATGTACACAGGGCCTTCTATATACGCGCCAGACCTAACTCTAGCCCCCTCGGCGATTCGGACGGAGCCGTGGATGTATACGCCGTCCTCTATCTCGCCTTCAACCTCTGTCTCTTGTAGCCCCAAAGCCCTCTTGTTCGCCTCCAGGAGGTTCCAAGGGAGGCCCACGTCCAGCCAGTCCTCCTCGAAGATGGGGACTGCGTTCACGGTGTTACCCGATTGAATAAGTGCCTTCAAGGAGTCAGTGATCTCGTATTCATTCCGCTGGGAGAGCCCCGTCTCCACAATGAACTTGAATATCTCTGAGTTGAAGACATAGACTCCTGCGTTCCCATGTTTGCTCGGTTCCTCGCCTAGTCGGGGTTTTTCGACGATGTTGACGACGCGGTCGCCGTTGAGCTCTACGACGCCTGTCTGGGAAGGGTTCTCTACAGGCACCACGCAGAGGGTGGTCTCGCTCTCGCTGTGGGAGTCGATTAGATACTTGAATATCTCGGGGTTTACATAGAGGTCACCGTAGAAGCCTATGAACTCCTCTCCGTTCACGAACTCCTCGGCGATTCGGAAGGCATCCGCTGTCCCAAGCATCTTCTCCTGCTTGATGTAACTAAGGTTCAACCCTAGCCCCCTGCCGTCTCCGAATTGACCCTTGATCTTCTCCTCCATATAATGTGTCACGATTAGGACATCGGTGATACCTGCATCGGCTATCCCTCTGAGGGACCACTCCAGAAGAGGTTTCCCTCCTACGGGTAGGAGGTGCTTCGGCCTGTTCTCGGTCAGAGGGCTAAGCCTCTCACCCTTCCCTGCTGCTAACACGACTGCCTTCATACTATTCCCCCCAATACACTTCTCACGAAACTTCGGCTAGCTTCCAATAGCTCTATGGCTCTCTTCTCTTCTCGGGCTTCGACTGTAATCCTGATGACTGGCTCCGTCCCTGAGGGTCGGATCAGCGCCCACCCGTCCTCAAGCTCGATGCGGACTCCATCCACCACGGTCACTTTTCTCACATCACTAAACCCTTCACTGTAATTGGACGAGACGCCGTCCATAACCCTTTCTTTGACCTTGTTCGGGCACTCGACCTTAGCTCTCAAAGTGGGGTAGTCCGGGATATCCGCTACCATTTCGGACAGCGTCTTTCCTTCCTCCTCGAGTGCCAACACGAGTTCGAGGGCTGACAGGATCCCGTCGGGGCAGAGGTGTACTTCTGGATGCACCCATGCTCCTACGGGCTCTCCGCCGAAGACGGCCTCGTTTGCTAACATGGCCTCCGTTATGTGGACGTCACCGACCTTCGTCCTGAATACGGAGCCCCCGGCGCTCTCCACGGCCTCGTCGATGCACATTGAGGCTCCGACATGGGTGACGACGACGCCTCCGTCTCTCTCCTCGACGACGTGCTTCGCGTATGCGGCCAATACCCTGTCAGGGCTCGGTATATTTCCCTTCTCGTCCACAGCCATCATCCTGTCTCCGTCTCCGTCGAAGCCGAAGCCGATGCTTGCCTTCGTCTCTCTCACCATTCTCCCCAGTCTGGCTAGAGACTCTGTGTTTGGCTCCGGGTTGCCGGCTGGAAAGCTGCCGTCGGGCTGGGCGTTTAACATGGTGGCATTGCATCCGAGTTCATTGAATACATCGGGGGCTACGGTGCATGTTGCGCCGTTGAACAGGTCGCAGACGACGTTCCACTCCCCTGTGAAGCCGATGGCGTTTGCTAGGGTGTCTATGTAGAAGCGTCCGCCGTCGATCTCCTCGACTCTCCCGACCCTGCTCCAGGAGGAGGTCTTGAACTCCGCCTTCTCAATTGTCTCCTCTAGAGCTGCCTGCTGCTCCACCGTGTAGGCCATGCCTGTTGTGTCGAAGATCTTGAGGCCATTGTACTCTGGTGGATTGTGTGATGCAGTTATGGCAACTCCTGCTTCAGCCCCCATCTCCCTGGTGAGGAGGGCCACAACGGGTGTGGGGACGATTCCAAGGGTTCCCGTCACGAAACCGCAGGAGGCTATTCCGGAGGATAGCGCAGCTTCCAGCATCCTCCCTGAGAGCCTGGTGTCCCGCCCGACGATGATGGCTCCTCCCTCGAACTGGGAGGCGAGGGCGGCCCCGACCTTCTGGGCGAGGAGAGGTGTTACATCAACGTTTACGAGGCCTCTGATTCCCGATGAGCCGAAGAGTTTCATCTGTACCGCCTTCTGGGGACGAACTTTCGGAGGGGGTCAGCCCTCATAAGCTTTTCCAGCTCGGGGAGCTTCAGGCCTCGCTTCAGATCTCCGTAGGTCTCGCATCGATCCTCCTCTCCCATCTTCTCGACTGGTCTGACAACCACTTCAGCCACCGGGCCCTCAGCTAGTTGAATGCTTATGTGCCTGGATATTATCGTCCGGCCTCCCTTAACCAGTTTCATCTCCTCTGATTTCATTACATTGTATCCCTTTGTGACTAGTAGGGATTCAACCCCCTCGGGTTCCGATGAATAGACGTTGATGTCGATGTCACTACCCTTTCTAACGGTGCCCCTCCACACGCTTCCCGTAAGGATGGGGGTGTAATCCACCAGTTCTTTCATTATCGAGATCGCAGCCTCCCTCATCACGTTCAGGAGACGTTTCCTCTCCTCGCCCTCGTACTCCTCGGCTATAAGGTCGAGCTCTATTGCGACCTCGTAGTTGCTGGGCATCGAAGTAAATCCGAGGCTTCTCGCCGCCCGCTCCTTGGCGTGCATGTACTCTTCAGCTACTCCGGTATAGAGGAGGCGTGCAGCCTCTTTTGCTACCCTGGCTCGCTGTTCAGACGGTTGATCCACGTCTAGATGTAGGATGCTCTTCCTTAAAATTGGGGTGGCTCTAGTTGGGCATGGCTAGGAGCTCGGACTTGCGGACACCCACGTGCCTCAGGGCGGTCACCTTCCTCGCCTCGTTGTAGACGTCGGAAGCGAGCTTCCCGAGGACCATCTCGTGGACAATCTGTCCAAATTCGAGTGTCTTCACCTTCTCCTCCACTACCGCGCTCATAATTTCCCTTATCGCCCTCTCCTGGGAGGTCTTGATCCGGGTGTTCGTGAGAGCGGTGACGACTATCTTTAACCTGTATCCGTCAAGGGTCGTGACCCTGTAGAAGCCGTCGACCTTTGTGCTCCTCCTGCGGACCAGGCTACGGAGGTAGTCCCTGAGGTACTCGTGTCCCTTGAAGACTGTCTGGGCGGTGCTCTCGTCCACCCCTGTGACCTGGAAGTAGAGCTTCAGGTACTCTTGGGAGAAGTCCCCCGTGATCTGGGCGAGGGTGGTCTCGAAGACGCGTCCCATCAGCTTGTCAGGGCCCTCTGATGGCGTCTCGCCTACTTTTGTCTCCCCGAAGTATCGTGGGAGGTAGATGTCGTACCAGTCCTTCCTCCTCCACTTGTCCCTGACCGCTCTCGACAAGTTCTATATTACTCTCCTTGCGATGTCCTGAGAAGGGTTCCCGTCAATTTATATCTTTCTAAAAGGTCATCTCCCTCTCTCTCAACCTGTGAAAGTATCCTATACCATACATGAAAGATGGGGGTTTACATTGACCTGTTTTTGATCATCACGCCACAACAAAACTTAGTCTCATGTATCTGAGACGTTCTTAACTTAGATGAGTCAAAATAATATGTACTATGCGTACTTGCGGAACCTGTTTTTGGTCTTTACACGTAACAGAAGGGTCAAATAAAGTGGAGGAGTGATATGGATATGTAGCACGGAAAAAACGTATACGGAGAAGTACTGGGTAGACAACTCCGCAAGGGGAAGAAAGCTCGGTGCAAGGCTTGGGTTTGCCCTGGTCGTATCCGAATATGAACACAGGCGAAGGTACCGCGACAAAGTGCACCGAGGTACAAGGTCCTTGTCGCAGTCGACGACGGATACCGAGCTCGGGGACGCTCGAGGGAAGCAGGTGGTCCGTGCTACAACTTCTTAAAATCTAACGGGTTGAAGTCCCTATTATGCTATTTCTCTATCTCGTCTATGGCTCTCTCTGCCGCCTGTACGCAGGAGAGGAGGTCGTCGACGGTTAAGAGCAGGCTTCCGATGTCCCTTCTGCACAAGACGGAGATCTTTAAGGTATTCCCCTCAACCTTGGCGTCAACGTCTATCCCCTCGGGGGCGTCGAGATTGTCAGGGTAGATGGCCTCCATGATGCTCTGGGCTGTCTTCGAGTCTTCGTAGTGGATGTCAATGGTCGTTGAGGCCTCAGGCATTGAGCTGTTCTCCGACAAGCCTGTCTACCGCCTTGAGGAACTCGGGTTCACCCTCTTCCTTTAGGAATGCCCCCGCTGCTATGTCGTGGCCGCCACCCCTCCCCTCGAATGGCTCTGCTGCCTCCATCATTACGGCACCTAGGTCGATTCCGGCTTTTGCCATGGCCTCTGTGGCCCTCCCCGAGATCTTTATGAGGCCTTCTTCCGCCCTGGCTGATGCTATGAACGGCTTGGGGTTCTTGAGGATGCCCGTGGAGAGGAGGATCGAGGCGACTACTCCTATTATGCGTTCGTCGATGTCCCCCTGGGCCCTCAGGGAGTAGATGTTCTCCATCTCCACTATCCGGTCCTCCTTACGGACCCAGTCCAGGTACTCCCCGATCTTCTTCCGGTAGCCATCCAGAGCGGTCTCCGCCTCTTTCATGGCCTCGTCGCGGTCTCCCATGCAGATGCTGAGGCCTAGGCTCGGTCTTCCCATGCGGGCGCAGGCGTTTAGGAGGGAGGCGTATTCCCTTCCGTCCCTGAGTGGGGTCCATGCTTGCTCCCCCTTGAGGGTGTAGATGGTCCCCAGGAGGTCGTAGACGGAGTCTGCGCTGCAGCCCTCGTAGATCATATGCTTCGTGAGGGTTGAGAAGAGGCTGCTCTTCTCCTCTTCGGAGAGGTCTCGGAGGGCCCGCCACCTGCCTTCGCTCTTGAGCTCTATTCCTGCTTCTTTGAGGAGGGCTAGGCACTGGTCCTCCCGTCCGCTGAGGCCGGGTATGAAGGGCACCGTGGTGTAGGCGCATGCCTTGGCGATGGGGCGGGTCTCGTAGCCGTAGAAGATGAGGTCGATGTTCGTCTCCAGGAGGTCGACTCCCTTGGCGTCGTCCTCGATGTGCCTGTTGAGGCCCAGGAGGGATTTGTTCTCCCCCTTGTCCTGCTGGTCTGCTAGGGCTCCGACTATGCCCAGGGCGCTCAGGTCGATGTTCGTCTCGTCTATGGTTTTTGCGAAGAAGTAGGAGACGCCGGCTCCGCTGACTCCTCGTGCCCCGTCCAGGTTGTGGAGGAGGGGGTTGACGTGGGTGATCCTTGGGTTCTCGGTCTCAACGGGGAGGTGGTGGTCCAGGACTATGATGTCGGAGTCGGGCAGGTGCTCCGTGAAGATATCCAGGTAGCCACTTCCCATGTCCGAGAATATTACTATGGGTGGCTTCTCTGAGGCGATGGAGGCCACCGTCTTCTCGTCGATCCGTTTCTCGCATGTGGTCCTGAAGGTTGCGCCCAGTCTGTTGACGGCGAGGCTGAGGATGCCCCCGGCGGCGACTCCGTCGGCGTCGTTGTGGGAGACGATCCTTATGGGGTTGCCTTGGTCGATGTGGGCTTTGAGCACCTGGACCGCGGGGTGTAGGGAGCTGAAAAAATCCTCCTCGGAGGTCATGGGGGACCTCTTTAGATGGTGACTATCTCGTTTCTGTGGTTCCAGTCCTGTGGTAGGGCGCCTTTCCTCTTGTAATACCGAGTCAGGGCGTAGATCTTTGATTCGGTTATCTGGAGGCTCCTCTTGTTGTGGAAGTCCTTGCGGTTGCGTTCCAGGTGTCTTCTGAGGCGGGTGGCCTTGACCATGAGGTTGTAGATGTCCTCGGGGATCCTGGGCGCGAGGTCTGCCTCCTCGAGGACCTTGTGGATGCCGTATCCGACGATGGGTGTGACGAGGGGTATGCCGTGCTCGTCGCGGAGGATGTTGCCTATCTCGCTCTGGGGTTTGCCCTCTCTGGCGAGGTTGATGATGAGTGCTTTGACCTCGTCGGGCTGGTACTCGACCCAGCCTGGGGCCCGCTTGGAGACGGGTCTCGTGGAGCGGGATCGTCCTCTCATGTACGCTAGTTTGCCTACCATTTGGATCATCTGTGTAGTTTGGTTGCTCTGTGTTAGATGAAGGCTTTGTTTAAAAAGGTTTACGTGGGGCGTGATGTGGCTGGCTTAGGATAAGGGTTCCGCGTGCCGCTGGCAGGGGATAAGGGTTTGGGGGCGGGTCGGTGGGTGGGGATGGGTGTTTTGCGTTGTGTTTTCGGTGTGAATGGGGCGGGTTTTGGGGGGTGGTTGTTCACTGGTTTGCTGGTGTTTACTTGGTGGTCGCTTGGGTGTTTTCTATGGATGGGTACTTACTTATGATTGGTTTTTACAATTCATAACAGATATAGCCTCCTCGGTGATGAGTTTATTAAGCCGATGAAAACCCCCCGGTTTTTCGGACGGAGGATTAGTCGTGGTAAGGGAGTGTCAACTATACTTGGCACCATCATCTTCATTGGGATTCTGTTCTCCTCGGTGATCCCGATGATGCTGGTGATGAAGCAGGCAGACGTGATTCTGGAGCAGGGGAAGCTGGAGGTCACCAGGCGGGACGATGAGGGGGACAGGGAGTCACTTGAGCTGTACCCGATTCCCGACCTCGGCGCCACCCATGTCAACGTCACGATCCTGAACACCTGTGAGACCTCGATTGACATCGTCAGGGTGTGGGTCAACGATACGTTGACGGACGTGACTGTGACTGTTAATGCCCTCGGCTTCGAGCAGATCGGGCCCTTCCCCATCAAGGCGGTCGACGGCTCCTCGTTCGACGTGAGGGTGACGACGGGCAGGGGAAACGTGTACACCGCGGAGACCGGCATACTGTACTACCAGGGGGGCGAGTGGGTGACGGAGACGTTGGGTATCCGGGTCATCTTCCCCTCCAGGCCCCCTAAGGGGGCGCGTACGAATCGTTGGCTTAACGAGCTCAGGGGCACCATCACTGATGAGGATGGTGACGTCCTCTACTCTAACAGTACCATTTACTGGGCTATCAGCGCTTCCGAGAAGTTCTTCGAGCTTGAGTCTGCCGGGGCCTACAACGTCACCATCTACATATGGTGTAAGGCTGAAGATGGGTACTCCGTGCAGCACTGGGAGAAGATCTACGACGACGTCCACAGCATCACGTGGCCTATCGGCGGTCCGGTTCTAGAGATTAAGTTCGCCATCGACGGGGATCACTTGATTGTTGAGAGTATCTAGCGTGCTGCTACGCGCGTATTTTTCCCTTTGATATTTTCCTGTGGGTTAAGCTATCGAGCCTCTGAAATGGTTAATCCGTGGGCTTAGACGGGGGTCTTCTTTATCTCCCAGAGGACCTCGACGTTGGAGTCGGGGCACTGGATGTAGTCGACGGCGGAGAGCCAGTCGTCGGGTTCGTCGTGCTTCCTCTGGACGGCTGAGAGGAAGGGGAGGAGGGCGGAGAGGGACCAGAGGCAGACCTTCCTGCCGTCGGGGATTGCGAGGAGGTCGTCCTCGGCCTCGATGTAGTCTCCCACCTTGCGGTAGGTGCACTTCCCGTTCGTCTTGATGACCTCCGCTCTTACATTGAAAATTATTATGACCCTGTGGGTTGTCTCCTTGAACCCATGAATATTTTTTAGATGGATCTCCGCAGGTATTCTGTAGAGGGTGGGTGTATGACGTGCTATTTCAGGCATAGGCAGATGAAGGATGTCTTTGAGAGGGCCGGCGTAGTGATCACGAAGGAGAACCGGAAGGAAGTTGACAGGGTGGTTCACTCGATTGTTGGCGTGGAGTATAAGAGCTGCCCCGATACGTGGAGGGCGGTCAAAGCGATGCTGGCGGAGGACGAGAGTGTCTTCGTCCGGGAGCTGAGGGAACGCGCGGAGAATGTGGCTGCTTGAAGCTCTGACTCTCCGGCTGCTCATCAAGGGAAGTGGATGCCTTTTCCTTGTTAGATTAATATCTCGCACCCGTGTACTCTGACACATGAACTGGAAAGCATTCGTAGCCATCCTTCTGGTGCTCTCAGGCTTCGGTGCCAGCGGGTACCTGTACTTAGAGAATGATGGGCTGAGGGAGGACGTCGCCTCGCGTGATGTCGCTATTGACGGGCTTCACCAGAATGTCTCGGAATTAGAACGTGTTAGGGATAATTTGACCCAGGAAGTTGAGTCTCTTGACTCTCGCATTGCAGGGCTGGATGATGAGCTGGCCAACGCATCCAGCGCGTTGGCGGAGGCGATGTCCGAGAATGAGGGGCTGTCATATCAAATAATAGAGTTGGAGTACGAGGCAGAATCGCTTCATGATGTTAAGACCTCGTTGGAGGAGTCCCTGTCTAGTAAACAGGTGGCGTATAATAGGCTGGAGTCTAATTATGGTGTCCTCCAGGACGATTTCCTCGATCTTGAGCTTACCTACAGAATCGAGAAGGAGCTCCGAATCGGGAACAGTCTGG